>JAJFHR010000063.1 GCA_021775515.1 Hyphomicrobiales bacterium
CTTTTTTTGAGTTAAAAACTCTATACTTCGCGGCGGTAGGAAGACGGGGTAATGCCGAATTCGCGCTTAAAGGCGCGGGCAAAGGATATATCGGAATCATAGCCGACTTTTTCACAGACGTGCGAAACCGGCAGGTCTGTCGTTTTCAATAAGTCGCTCGCTGTTAACATCCGCCATTTTGCTAGATACTCGATGGGTGCGATGCCCGTAGTTTCCTTAAAACGCTGGGCAAACGCAGACCGGGACAGGGCCGCCTCTTGTGCCAGATCATTGAGGCCGAGCGGCAAGGCATAATCCCGATGAATTCTATTCACGGCACGGATCAGGCGCTGGTCGCAAAGAGCATTGAGAAACTCCGGTCGCTGTGGTTTTCGACCGGCATAAGAGCGCAATATCTGGATCAATAAGATTTCGGCATAGCGCTCAACAATAGAAGAACTGCCTGCCTCATTATTTGATAATTCGGCCATCAATAGAGGCAATATTGATGAAATGCGTGCATCCGGCAGGATGTCCAAGGACTTGATATGAACAAAGTCAGGCAATTCTGAAATTAAGGGATGGGGAATGCCGGATTTATATTCATAGTGTCCGCAAATTATGCGGGCAAATTCCTTCCCTTCATTAAAATAAGGATCATTTCCCTCAAATGAGGTCATCACCTCGGATCCTGAAATAGCCTGGCGGCCAGCCTGATCGGCCAGAACATGGGATTTGCTGCGCGGGAAGAAAATCACATCGCCAACAGAACATCGGTGAACGTGCTGGTCTACTTCGACCACACAGTGACCGCGGGTGACCACGTGATAATGCGCAAATCCAGTTCCTTCAATTTTCATCGCCCACGGCACGTGAAAATCGCGTTGAAAATAAACGCAACTTTTCAGTTTTATGAGCTTAAATATGTCGCTCAGCGCATCAATCATAGTCTCGATCGCAGCTCCAATTGAACGGTGCCCAGACGTTATTAACGCCGAACCGGTCGTGAAACAATTGCCAGTCCGGATGATCTGGATTTTCAGTTTGGTATTCAAGAATATCAGTCATTCAAATTTCAAAGAAGGCACGCTACTCCGTTTGTTATCGGCAGAAAAACATTACAAAAGGAAATTATCATGCATAAACCATCGTCGAAAAATAACCTTCCGTTTCTGGCAGTTGCAGGGGGCCGCAGTTTGGTTTTTGCCGCCGCAGTGGCGGTTTTTTCCACCGCCGCCCTGGCAGATTCACATTATGACAGCAGTGTTGAAGCAGCGACGCCAAAGGAACAGCTAAAATTTAATAATATCAATCCCGCGGTTCAAATGGCGCCCGCCTACGGAGATATGACAAAAGGCGGTCACGGCACATTTGGCAAGTTTCCGGCAAACTTTGAAACACCTCTGCATACACATTCAGCAGCCTATCATGGCATCGTTTTGAAGGGGGTTATGACCAATCCGTTCAAGGATGCAAAGTCATCGCCTAAGCTGGCAGTGGGGTCATATTGGCATGTCCCGGCAAACTCAGTCCACACCACTGCCTGTGTCTCAGACACGCCATGCGAATTTTATTTCTACTCACGGTCAAAATTCGATTTCACCGTCGTAAAATAACGCTATTTTTAAGTAGTCGTAAATCAACCGGGAGGTTCTTTGGAAATGCATGTTTTTAGGGAACCTCCACCCCAGGCCGGCGGCATTTTTTGTCTAAGTAATTATTGGCTCAAAGAGATTCCCATCTCACCGGCTAAATCCTGAATAAACTGCCAGGCAACCCGCCCAGACCGGCTGCCGCGCGTTGCCGCCCATTCTATGGCCCGCGATTTAAGCTCGCCGGGTGGCACGCCTTCGAGTTTATAATATTCAACGTAACGTTTCACCATCGAGAGATATTCTTCCTGCGAGCAGTTGTGAAACCCGATCCACAAACCAAACCGGTCCGATAAAGAAACTTTTTCCTGAGTGGCTTCGGAGGGATTAATAGCGGTGGAGCGTTCATTTTCCATCATATCACGCGGCATGAGATGGCGGCGGTTTGAGGTTGCATAAAAGATTACATTCTCCGGCCGGCCCTCGATCCCACCTTCAAGAACCGCTTTAAGAGATTTGTACGACGTATCATCTCCGTCAAAGGAAAGATCATCACAGAAAATGATCACGCGATCCTCGCTTGTCCGCAGCATATTCATCAACAAGGGCAGGGATTCAATATCCTCACGGTGAATTTCAATCAATTTGAGGCGCCCGTTCTTGTTGGCATTAATTGTCGCATGAGCAGCTTTCACCAACGAACTCTTACCCATGCCGCGGGCTCCCCACAATAACGCGTTGTTTGCGGGCAATCCCTGGGCAAAACGCTCCGTGTTCCGCAGCAGAATGTCTCGAACCCGATCAATGCCGTGCAGAAGCTCCAGGGCAATTCTGTTGACGGATTTTATTGGTTGCAAAACCGCTCTGTCCGCTTGCCACACAAAAGCATCTGCTAACGACAAATCGCAGCTTGAGGCAACAGCAGGGGCAGAACGCTCCAAGGCATTGGCAATTCGGTCTAACCGGTTCAGGATTTCTCTGGATGTATCATTATTGTCATTATCAGGCAAAGATCCGTGCTCCATTCCTTGATTATACGGCGTATTGTCACTTTAACATGGTTGGAAAGAAAACATGGTGAGAAAGAAATCGAACGGCTCTCAATTATGCTTCAACCTTGTATAATAAGGCAGAATTCCCAGATAGAAGAGTGTTAAAGGCAGTTGAGTTGGCGAAAAATAACCTTATAAGTCACGATTGTATTCGTCACTAGTTGCAAAGCTGGGTGCGATCGCTATAGTCCGGCAAAATTAGAGAGATCGGTGACGATTTCTATTATTAAAATTTTGCTCAAAGAAGCCGTTAGGCACTGAGGAGGAAGTTCATGTTTATTACCCCTGCGTACGCACAAACAGGCGTGGGAGCCGACGGCAATTTTTTGATCCAGTTTGTGCCATTCATCCTGATTTTCATCATTTTGTATTTTTTGATTATACGTCCGCAGCAACGCCGCGCCAAAGAACACCGCGCCATGGTAGGGGCCATTCGTCGTGGCGATACGATCACAACTTCAGGGGGATTGATCGGCAAGGTTGCCAAGGTGACCGATGAAAATGAAGTATCGGTCGAAATTGCAACCGGCGTTAAGGTTAGAATATCTCGGCAGGCTATTTCCGATGTGCGCGCCAAGGGTGAGCCGGTGAAAGAAAGCAAAGAGAAAAAGTAACTTCGATCACAATCTTCATAATAAGGATGTTATGCACTAGGCAAATAGCCGCCATGCCCCTAAATATCCTTGACGTTTAAAGTTTTAAGAAGAAACGCCTATGCTCTATTTCGCAAAGTGGAAGATCGTTCTTGTCCTCTTGCTCTCTTTATCAGGGATATTGTTGGCGCTGCCTAACACCATATCCAAAGATATCCTGAATAATATCCCCGACTGGGTGCCGAAAAAGCAGATTAGCCTCGGGCTCGATCTTCAGGGCGGCTCGCATTTGCTGTTGAGCATGGAAACAGAAGTATTGCTCAAGGACCGGCTGGAATCACTCAGGGGAGATACGCGCAAGCTGCTGCGGGATAACCGGATTGGTTATACCGGCCTCAGAGCGACTAAAAAGAATGTTCGGGTTAAAATTCGAAAACCTGAGGACTTCGACAAAGCTGTTTCTTTCATAAAGTCAGCCCGTCAGCCGGTACAGTCTACTATTCTTGGCGGCGCCTCTGATTTTGATTACGTGATAAGCAGCCAGAGAGGTACCGGTGTCCTGACGATGACACCGACGCAACTGGCAATCTCCCAGCGACTGAAATCGGCGATGGATTCATCTATCGAGACAGTTGGCCGCCGCATCAACAATCTGGGTACGACCGAGCCTATTATTCAACGCCAGGGGCTGGACCGTATTATTGTTCAGGTTCCAGGCCTTGATGATCCCCAGCAGTTAAAAGATATATTAGGTACGACCGCCAAACTTGAGTTCAGGATGGTCGATACCTCGATGACCGGGCAGCAAGCCTTGGCCAGCCGGCCGCCGATAGGATCAGAAGTCTTGCCATCAGTTGATGTGAACGATGGACTTGGACCCTACCTGATCAGAAAACGCGTCATTGTAAGTGGCGAAGAACTTGTTGATTCCCAGGCGGGCTTTGATCAGCGAAACAACGAACCCATCGTGACGTTTAGGTTTAACTCCGCCGGGGCCACACGGTTTGCCAAGATTACCCGTGACAATGTTGGCCGGCCCTTTGCCATCGTGCTGGATAATAAAGTTATCAGTGCGCCAGTTATTAATGAACCGATTCCCGGTGGAACCGGCCAAATCAGCGGCAATTTTTCGGTCACGGAAACGGTTAATCTGTCCATCCTTTTACGTTCCGGTGCTCTGCCGGCACCGCTGACCATAATCGAGGAGCGCACGGTGGGTCCGAGCCTGGGTGCGGATTCCATTGCAGCCGGCAAAGTGGCCGCCCTTATCGGCCTTGTTGGCGTTATCGTCTTTATTTTGATCAGCTATGGCTTGTTTGGCGTTTTTGCCAATGCGGCATTGGCGGTGAACATTGCCCTGATTATTGGCGCGTTATCGTTGTTGCAGGCGACACTTACCCTGCCGGGTATTGCCGGTATCGTTTTGACTATTGGTATGGCGGTCGATGCCAACGTTTTGATTTTCGAACGCATACGTGAAGAAATACGATCGGGAAAAACGCCGATAGCCGCAATTGATGCGGGATACGCCCGGGCCTTATCAACAATTCTAGACGCCAATATTACGACATTTATCGCCGCGTTTATTCTGTTTTGGTTGGGATCGGGCCCTGTGCGTGGATTTGCTGTTACATTGTCCATCGGCATTATCACATCCGTCTTTACCGCTTTTACCTTAACCCGGCTGCTGGTTTCGTTGTGGGTCATGCGAAAACGACCAACAGAAATACCAATTTAAGGCCTGAGGGAGCTGATACTCGTGAAACCTCTTCGTTTAGTCCCTGCTGATACCAGGATTGCCTTCCTGAGCTTGCGTAAGTTCTGTTTTATTATTTCAAGTGCGTTGGCCACAGCTTCGATTATCGTTTTTCTGGTCCTTGGCCTTAATTTTGGCATCGATTTTAAAGGCGGAACTCTAATTGAAATACAGACCAGAGGCGATGTTGCTGACATTTCGTCAATCCGCAAAAAAGTCGGCAGCATCGGTTTAAACGATGTTCAAATTCAGGAATTTGGCGCGGAGAATGAAGTCCTCATCAGGGTCGGGCAACAGACTGGCGGTGAAAAAGCCCAACAGGGCGTCATTGAAAAGGTGAAGGGCGCTTTGGGGAATACGGTCGATTATCGCCGTGTTGAAGTGGTCGGGCCGACAGTAAGCGGAGAACTGATTCAATCGGGAATTATCGCAGTTTTCTCAGCGATTTTTGCCGTTCTTATCTACATCTGGTTTAGGTTTGAGTGGCAGTTTTCGGCCGGTGCCGTGGCCGCGCTCGTCCATGATGTGATTTTGACAATTGGCTTGTTTTCGATACTGCAACTGGAATTCAACCTGTCCATTATCGCCGCTATCCTGACAATTGTCGGTTATTCTCTCAATGATACCGTGGTGGTATTTGACCGGGTGCGGGAAAACCTGCGTAAATACAAAAAAATGCCATTGAATGAGTTGCTAGATCTGTCGATTAACCACACACTTTCGCGCACACTTCTCACCTCACTCTCGACACTTTTGGCTTTGTTTGCGCTTTATATTTTTGGCGGCGAAGTCATTAGAGGTTTCACCTTTGCCATGATCTGGGGAGTTGTTGTTGGAACCTATTCTTCGGTTTATATTGCCTCGCCGATACTTTTCATACTGGGCGTGAAACGCGAGTGGAACGTTGGCACAGCGGCGAAGGAAATTGAAAAGCCGGCGACCTCTTAGTATCGCCGGTGGAAGGTCCAGCCAAATATCCTAATCGCGCGCCTATCGCCAGTTATGGAAACGGCGGATTTCGCTTCGCTGATATGTCCCATCAAGGCTCGTTGTTGTTGTTGCCAAGTGGAATATATGCCTGGGCACAGGAAGAATTCGCCACTTTAACGGTCGAAAACTTTCAGCAGGTATTCGCCGAGGCTGCACAAATTGAGTTTCTGCTGCTTGGCTGCGGATCGCAATTGGAAGTGCCCGACAACACAATACGAAAAGCCTTTGATGATCACGATACCGGCCTGGAATTTATGAGTACAGGTGCAGCCGTTCGTACCTTTAATGTATTATTGGATGAAAAGCGGGCGGTGGCCGCCGCATTGCTTGCCGTGGATAACCCATGAAGCCTCGTGCACAAGAAATCAGTCACCATGTGGTTAAAACCAGAGACTAATCTGAGCTACTGCGCCCATCTGGTGCGGGCACTTGACCGTGACCGTTACCTTGCCAGTCTGCTCGCGCCTGAAAAATCCCGCGAACATTTATTTTCCCTTTATGCTTTTAACACCGAAATCAGTAAAATTCGCGAAACCGTCAGTGAAGCGCTGCTGGGAGAAATGCGACTAACCTGGTGGCACGAGGCAATTGAGTCAATTTACCGTGGAGATAC
>JAJFHR010000064.1 GCA_021775515.1 Hyphomicrobiales bacterium
AAAATTCCAGAAACAGCGGTTATACAATTTCCGGAAAAACACAACCTTCCGTTCAGCCTCCAGCCGGAGCCAGTTCGTAACGGCGCTTCATACACATAAAACCTGCAGAATAGCAAGTCTGAAATCAAATAGTTTCTTGCATCCCTAATGCCGGGCTGATACGGCCTGTCTCCTTTATATTTTGGCTGGAGTGTGGTTCATTCATATTGAACCATCATCAGGAGAGGAATTTATGGGAATCGCCCTAACGTTTCCGGGACAGGGTAGCCAAAAAGTTGGTATGGGCCAGGCTCTGGCACAGGCCTTTGTCACCGCACAGGCGGCCTTTGAAGAGGTAGATGACGCCTTAGGCATGCGATTGTCCGATATTATGTGGAATGGTGATGAGGCGGAACTGCGCCTCACCCAGAATGCCCAACCAGCTCTCTTAGCGGCGAGCATGGCGGTTGTGTGGGTTTTGGAGCGGGATTTTGATGTTGCCCTTGACGGCCGGGTAAATTATGTCGCTGGCCATTCTTTGGGTGAATATTCAGCGCTGTGTGCGGCAGGGGTCTTTTCTCTTGGTGATGCTGCCAGACTGGTACGTGCGCGCGGTCTTGCCATGCAAAAGGCTGTTGGCATCGGCGAAGGCGCCATGGCAGCGCTGTTAGGTCTTGATATGGCGACGGCTCAAGAGGTTGCTGATGAGGCCTCCCAAGGAGATGTATGTCAGACGGCCAATGACAATGCGCCCGGGCAAATTGTTGTGTCGGGAGCTACAGCCGCAGTTGAACGGGCGGTTGAAATCGCCAAAGAAAAAGGTGCCCGCAAAGCCATATTACTTCCGGTAAGCGCTCCCTTCCATTGTGATATGATGCAGCCGGCCGCCGATGTTATGCGCCGGGAACTGGCGGGGGTCGAGCTTACAGAAGCTCGTGTTCCGGTGGTTGCAAATGTTCTGGCATCTGAAATTTCGCAGCCTGACGAAATAAAGGCGCGGTTGATAGAGCAGGTCACCGGAATGGTGCGCTGGAACGAAAGCGTCGTTTATATGGCCGGCAAGGGGGTCGAAAGGCTCTATGAAATCGGGACCGGAAAGGTTTTAACCGGCCTTGCCCGCCGCATTGACCGCAATTTGGAAGCAAGCGCTGTTGGTGAACCCGATGAAGTGGAAGCCTTGGCAAAGGCACTATAGGTTGCCAAGTACGGCAAGGCCGGGTGTTATACACAAAGGTGAAAAGGTAGGTGGAAATGTTTGATTTGAGCGGCAATACAGCACTGGTTACCGGTGCAACGGGTGGAATAGGGGGAGCGATTGCCCGTGCCTTTCATGATTGTGGCGCCACCGTGGTCTTATCCGGCACCCGTGCTGATGCCCTGCAACAATTAACAGATGAGCTTGGAGAAAATGCCCATGCCATTGCCTGTAACCTCGGAGATGGCGAGGCTATTGCCAACCTGCCGGCGCAGGTCGAAGAGCTTACCGGCCAACTTGATATTTTGATCAACAATGCCGGTATCACCCGGGATGGTCTGTTGATGCGCATGAAAGACGAAGACTGGGATGAGGTCATGGACATCAACCTCAAAGCAGCCTTTCAATTATCGCGGGCGGCAATCAAAGGCATGATGCGGCGCCGGTATGGCCGCATCATTTCCATTACGTCAGTGGTTGGCGTTACCGGAAATCCGGGACAGGCAAATTATGCGGCTTCCAAGGCCGGGATGATCGGCTTTACCAAGGCAATTGCCCGTGAGGTCGCCAGCCGTAATATCACGGCAAACTGTATTGCGCCCGGTTTCATCGAAACAGCAATGACGGATGTATTGAATGAAAAGCAGCGGGAAAGCATTTTGGCTTCTATTCCGGCCGGCCGCTTGGGTGCCGCGGCAGAAATTGGCTCTGCGGCCGTCTTTCTCGCCAGTAGTGAGGCGGCTTACATGACCGGGCAGACACTTCACGTCAATGGCGGAATGGCGATGATTTGACCAAGAGTGCTTCTCGTTGACCTGCAAAGCCATTGAAAGTTCTCCAAAGGATTTAAGCGCAATCTAGTCAACGCAAATAAAGTGTGTTAGGAAGCGCGCCAACAAGCGGCAACCAGTGACTGGGTGGACTGTTGGCTGTCGTTTTTAAAATTTGACACCTATGCTTTATTGCAGATAAAGCATCACATGCGGGATTAACGTTGGCGTAGAAGGCCAAACGAGAATAAATGCAGATTTGAACCAGCAAAATTGAGGACTACAGAATGAGTGATGTTGCTGAACGGGTTAAAAAAATTGTGGTTGAGCACCTTGGTGTTGAAGCAGACAAAGTTTCCGAGAATGCGAGCTTTATAGACGATTTGGGTGCCGACAGTCTTGATACGGTCGAGCTAGTTATGGCATTTGAGGAAGAATTTGGCTGCGAAATTCCTGATGATGCAGCAGAAACTATCCTTACCGTGGGCGACGCCGTAAAGTTTATTGCAGAAAACGCATCATAGTTCTGGGTTTTGAACTTTAATCTCAACATTGCATGATTGTTCCCTTAAGTGGCCCTTTAGGGGTGTCAAGCGGAACCAACAATGAAGGTCGTGAGGCTTGAAAGATGCGCATGAGACGAGTGGTTATCACGGGGATGGGAATGGTCTCACCGCTGGCTAGCGGTGTTGATGAAACCTGGAAACGTCTGATTGCATCTGAATCAGGTATTGATCGGATACAAGGCATAGATGTCTCTGATCTCAGTTGTCAGGTAGCCGGGCAGATACCGCGCGGCGATGGCTCAAATCATACCTATAATCCAGATGACTGGATGCTGCCGAAAGATCAACGCCGGGTCGATGAGTTTATCACCTACGCGTTAGCCGCTGCCACACAGGCGGTCGAACATTCGCGATGGCAACCAGACCATTATGACGATCTTATCAGAACCGGCGTTATGGTCGGCTCGGGGATCGGAGGCCTTCAGGGGATCGAGGAAGCATCTCTGCTTTTTGCAGAAAAGGGGCCCCGGCGCGTAAGCCCGTTTTTTATTCCCGGCCGGTTGATCAATTTGGCATCCGGATATATCTCGATAAAATTCGGCTTTAAAGGACCCAATCATGCTGTGGTCACGGCCTGTTCGACCGGTGCTCACGCAATTGGCGATGCCGCACGTCTTATCGCCTTGGACGATGCCGATGTTATGTTGGCAGGGGGAACAGAATCGCCGGTTTGCCGATTGGGGATTGCTGGCTTTGATGCCTGCCGGGCTCTTTCCACCCATTTTAATGATGAGCCAACCCGGGCTTCCCGGCCTTATGACAAAGACCGCGATGGTTTTGTTATGGGCGAGGGTGCTGGCGTTGTTGTGCTCGAAGAATTGGATCACGCGCTTGAACGCGGCGCAACGATTTATGCCGAAGTTATAGGCTACGGCATGTCAGGTGACGCCTACCATGTTACCGCACCATCGCAGGACGGTGATGGTGCCTTTCGCTCAATGGCTGCGGCAATTAAGCGAGCCGGTATCAGGCCCGATGACATTGATTATGTGAATGCCCATGGTACGTCGACCCCACTGGGGGACGAAATTGAACTTAATGCTGTTACCAGACTGTTTGGAAATGAGGTGCCCGCCGGCTTGACCATGTCCTCAACCAAATCTGCCATTGGCCATCTTTTAGGCGCTGCCGGTGCTGTCGAGACCATATTTTCGACACTAGCCATCTGTAATAATATTGCGCCTCCGACATTGAACCTGGAAAATCCGTCTGTAGAAACAGAGATTAACCTCGTACCGCTCAAGGCACAGGAACGGGAGATCAATGTGGCTTTGACGAATTCTTTCGGATTTGGCGGTACTAATGCATCGTTGGTGTTGCGGCGGTATTCAGAGGCATAAGACTTAAATTCCGGTCGTTGCTAGGAAAAGTATTCTCGATGAAATATCGCCTGAGGGATAGCTTGTTTAAAACTAAGAGTGCCGCAAGAATTATCGGTTTTTCAGGCCCCGGGAGGTCAGAACAATAGCGCGCCGGTCCCGATCCAGCCGGCGCAGCAGCGTTGCGGTAGTTTTATGGGGGTTTTTGGTCACAATCCTCTTCCTCGGCGGACTTGTGACCGGGGTTTTATATTATCTCAAATCTACCTTCGAAGGCCCGGGGCCCTTAAGCAGCGATGTGACATTCGTTGTCGACAAGGGTGATGGTGCTACGGTAATAGCTCAAAAGTTGCTTGATAAAGCATATATCTCGGATGCCCGGATTTTCCTTCTTGGATATTACCTCAACAAGGAGAAGGGATCTCTTAAGGCGGGTGAATATCCGTTAAAAGCAAATATCAGCATGGAAGAGATTATCCGGGTTTTTAGAAGCGGGAAGTCAATTGTCCATAAGATTACCCTGCCTGAGGGACTTACCAGCGCACAGATTGTCGAGCGCCTGAAAAAAGATACGGTGTTAACCGGGGTAATACGTGAAGTTCCCGCAGAAGGCTCACTGTTACCGGAAACTTATGTGTTTCAGCGCGGGCTATCGCGTGAAGAGATGCTGGCGCGTATGAAAAAAGCTCAGCTTGAGGTGTTGAAAAACGCCTGGGACAAACGTGTGGGGGATTTGCCGTTCAAGACGCCGGAAGAAGCGGTTATCCTGGCCTCCATTGTTGAAAAAGAAACAGCAAAAGCATCCGAACGCCCTCGCATTGCCGGGGTGTTTATCAACCGATTGAAAAAATCGATCCGGCTGCAATCAGATCCAACTATTATCTATGGCCTTGTCGGCGGAAAAGGAAAGTTGGGACGGCAGATCAGACAGAGCGAAATTGATAAGCCGACGCCGTACAACACTTATCAGATTGACGGCCTGCCACCGACCCCAATTGCTAATCCGGGCAGAGCCGCGATTGAGGCCGTGCTTAACCCAGCCTTGCACAAAGAAATCTATTTTGTTGCCGATGGCACCGGCGGCCATGTTTTTGCTAAAACTCTCAAAGAGCACAATAAAAACGTTGCCAAATGGCGCGCCTGGCAGAAAAAGCAAAAAGCCCCACCTTCGGTTCCTGTTGCTCCGGCAATTCCCGCAGTGCCCAAGACCTCCCCTGTACCGGCGCAATAAACTTGGGTAGTATTTGCCCAAGTGATTCAGTATGAACCGGAAACACTCGAAGGCCAGATAGCAGATGACATTGAGCAGTATGACCGGTTTTGCCCGCAGCGATGGCACATTTGGCGGTATCCGCTGGCATTGGGAGCTGCGAACCGTCAATGGCAAGTCGCTGGACATTCGCTGCCGTTTGCCTGCCGGTTTTGAACACCTTGAATCTGATGTGCGTAAGTTGGCGGCCAAGTATATTTCGCGTGGAAATTGCCAGATATCTTTGAGTTTGAAACAAGAGGCTGCCTCAGGTGATTTAACTATTAATGAAGCGGCCCTGTCGCGGGTGGTTGAAGTTGCCAGACGTCTGGCTGCCGAAGAGGGCATAGCTGCGCCCACGGCTGATGGACTGTTGGCCCTGAAGGGGATATTGGACCTGACCATCCCAGAAGAAGATGACCAGCTTGTCGAAACCAGATCCGGCGAAATTCTGATATGTCTGGACAAGGCTCTCAAAGACCTTGTCAACATGCGACGGGCCGAGGGTGCGCAACTTGCCGGTGTTTTGAGCTCTCAGTTTGCTGAAATTGAAAAACTGATGGGCAGCATACGCACGGAGGTCGGCGATATTACCGAGCTTTTGAAAAACCGTGTGCAGGTCCAGGTTGATCAGCTATTGAGCGCACAACAGAGCCTGGATGAGGATAGGCTTTATCAGGAAGTGACCCTTTTGGCGGCGAAAGCTGATGTGACTGAGGAGCTGGACCGGCTGGATGCTCATATAATTGCGGCGAAAACTCACCTGACTTCTTCCAACCCGGTTGGTAGAAAGCTCGAGTTTCTTCTCCAGGAGTTTAACCGCGAAGCCAATACACTGTGTTCAAAGTCAGCGACCAAGGAAATTTCCGCCCTGGGGCTGGACATGAAGGCTTTAATTGATCAAATACGCGAACAGGTGATGAATATTGAGTGAATCCGAAAAATTTGCCGGAATAAATCGCCGGGGGATTATGATTGTTTTATCGTCACCGTCCGGGGCCGGGAAAACGACATTATCCAAACGTCTATTGGCTGCCGATGATAATATTTCCATGTCAGTTTCTGTCACCACACGCACCCCCAGACCGGGGGAAATTGACGGCAAGGATTATAGGTTTGTATCTCTGGCAGAATTTGAGGCCTTGCGCGATAATGATGACTTGCTGGAGTGGGCAGAAGTCTTCGGCAACTTTTATGGAACCCCGCGCGGGCCTGTTGAAGCTGCCTTGTCGCAGGGCCGTGATGTGCTATTTGACATCGATTGGCAGGGCACACAGGCATTGACCGAGAAAATGCGTGGAGATCTGGTGCGCATATTCATTTTGCCACCGAGTGCCAAGGCGCTTGAACAGCGTTTGAAAACGCGCGCTCAAGATCCTGCCGAAGTTGTCGCTGCTCGGATGGAAAAGGCGTCGGCTGAAATCAGCCATTGGGCGGAGTATGATTATGTGCTGGTCAATGATGAGTTGGAATTATGTGACCGGGCGCTGGCCTCAATTGTTCATGCCGAGCGACTGACCCGCCACCGCCGCATCGGCCTTTCCGCCTTCGTTCGCGATCTTCAGGCCGACCTATAATTATTGCCGGGCTCACGGCGTTAACACAACTCTGCCGGAGATTTTACCGTGGCGCAGATCATCAAGAGTGGTTGAAGCCTGGCTGAGCGGGCGGGTTTCGATCGGGATTGGCGAGACAATTCCTGATTGCACCAGGGAAATCATATCTCTGGCTTCATTCAGGGAGCCGACAAAGGTGCCGATTATGGCGATGGATCTGAGCGGAAACATCGGAATTGGAATTTTGAATTCACCACCAATCAGGCCAGCAACCACTACCCGGCCGCCTTTGGCAAGGCATCCTTGCGCAAAATTAAGTGATGTTTCAGCGCCAACAAAATCAACTACTGCCTGAGCGCCGCCGGTCATTTTCATGAAGTTGCGGCGGGCGTCCTTTTCGCTGGGATCAAAACATGCCAGAGCGCCTGCCTTAAGCCCCTGCTCACGTTTTTTAGCATCAATATCACAGGCAAAAATCGGCCCCTCAAATAATGCTTTGGCAAACTCAAGTGCCATCATTCCAACGCCGCCCAGCCCCATAATTATCAATGCTTCGTCCTTGAGCAGGGGACCTGCCTTGTTCAGTGCGCTGTACGCGGTGAGGCCAGAACACATGTAGGGTCCGGCCAGTTCGGGCAGGATGCCGATATAGTCGAGAAGATAGCGAGGATGAGGTACCATGACAAAGTCGCTAAATCCGCCATCCACGGTAATTCCCAACTGGTGTGGGGCGTTGCAAAGATGTTCAGCCCCTGATTTGCATAGAGCGCAGGTATTGCAGCCAATCCACGGATAGACGATAAATCTTTGGCCGACGGTAACTTCTTCTACCTTGGGGCCGATGGCAGCAACTTCACCCTCTATTTCATGTCCTAATGTAAAGGGGAGTGAACGCCCGGATTTAACATCCAATTCTTTGCCGTTACCCAAATTGAAATGGCCATCTTGAAGATGAACATCGGAGTGGCACACTCCGCAATGGCGCACACGAACCAGTACCTCTGTACCCTTCGGCCCGGGGGTCTTCGCAGTGGTCGGACGAAGCGGGGCACCATATTCGACGATAGACTGTCGTTCCATCTAACTATTCTCCTGAATGGCTATTTCTGCTCAAGGGTCCTGAGTTCGGACAAGAGATGGGCCAGTTTGCAATAGCTGTCAATGCTAACATCTTCGGCTCGATGATCGGGTTTTATTTCTGCAAACTCTAGTGTTTCGAGAGGACGGGGAAACAAAGGTTTTAAACTTGAGCGTAACATTTTCCGGCGCTGGGCAAAGGCCGTCTTTGTTACTGCTTCCAAATCACCGATGTCGGGTGCACCGGGGGCTAAGGGTTTGGGGATAATTTCAACCACGGTAGACGTAACCTTGGGCGGTGGCGTAAATGCCCGTGGATTTACATCAAACAACGTTTGTGTGTGGCAGCGAAAATTGGCAAGTACGCTTAGCCGGCCATATGCTTTTTGTCCGAGCCTGGCGACAATGCGGGCAGCAACTTCTTTTTGAAACATCAAAGTCAGACTGTCAAACCACGGCGGCCAGGGTTCGGTTTTGAGCCAGGTGATTAACAACGCAGTGGCGACATTATAAGGCAGGTTGGCGATAATTTTGGTCGGGCCGGTGACGTAGCTGCCAAGCGGAATTTTAAGAGCATCGCCGATTAGTACCGTAAGCCGGTCTGGATAATTTTGTGATATCGAATTTAATACAGGCTCGAAACGGGGGTCGCTCTCAACCACAAGCACCCGCTCTGCACCTTCCATAAACAAGGCTCTTGTCAGACCGCCGGGGCCGGGGCCAATTTCGACGACTGTAAATCCTTCCAACCCGCCGCTGGCCCGGGCGATGCGTCGCGTTAAATTAAAGTCGAGGAGAAAATTTTGGCCGAATGATTTTTTCGCACTCAAGCCTAATTCGCCGATGACCTCTCTAAGTGGTGGTAGTCCGTCAGTTTCCAGCATCTGTCAAGAGCCGATCTTTTCATTGTATCTCTCAGTGTTTACAGACATTTGAGAGGCTATCTTGAGAGCTTGTAAGAGACTGTTTGGGTTGGCCAGGCCTTTGCCGGCAATATCAAGTGCTGTGCCGTGATCAGGCGAGGTGCGGATAAAATCAAGCCCCAGAGTAATGTTGACACCGGTTTCAAATCCCAGGGTTTTTACCGGTATCAGGGCCTGATCATGATACATACACAAGGCAACATCGTAGGTCTGCCGGGCTTTTTGATAAAATAGTGTATCGGCTGACAGGGGCCCACGTACATCTATCCCGCGCGATTTCAAGCAGTCAACGGCAGGGGCAATAATGCTCAATTCCTCGCCACCCAGACTGCCGTCTTCCCCGGCATGTGGGTTAAGGCCCGCTACGACCAACCGGGGAGCGGCAATGGCAAAACGTTTAATCAATTCCGCATGTACAATTTCCGCAGTGGTGATAATGAGATCGGTTGTCAGGGTGGTGGCGACCTGATTGAGGGGAATATGAATGGTTACCGGGACTGTCCGTAATCCGCCGCCATCCAACATCATCACAGGCAGAGGCGGTGTTGACTTTTTTTGTGCAAGGTGGGCGAGAAACTCTGTATGCCCTGGAAAGGAAAAACCGCTGTCATATAGATTTTTTTTGTGAATGGGATTGGTGACTATGGCTGATACTTTATGATCTTGCGCCAGGCTTACGGCTGTTTC
>JAJFHR010000065.1 GCA_021775515.1 Hyphomicrobiales bacterium
GCTGGCCGAAGCGCACATTTTAAATGGCGCTTATGAGGATGCGGCTAAGGCGGTTAAATCAGCTGCGGAGATCGAAACCTCAAAGCTTGCCGATCGAGCCTCGACACTGACGCAGTTGCGCCGCCTCTTGCAGGCACAGAATAGATCGTTGGATATTCTTGCCCCGCTAAAACCTAAAACGACCATACATTATTCCGGACACATGATCGCCGGGGAAGGAAAATCGGGCCGCATACTGGCAAAATAGGAAGCAGTCCTGGAACAGCGCTTTGAACAAGCTATTGACGATCTTGATCCTGGTTCAGGTTTTGGCGCGCTGGCCAGCGGATCGGACATACTGATCGCCGAACGACTGATTGACCGAGGCATTGATTTGCATGTGGTTTTACCTTTTGGTGTTGATGATTTCATTGATGTTTCTGTACGGCCTGCCGGTGATCAGTGGATTAAGCGTTTTAACGCTTGTATGGCACAGGCAAAATCAATCAGCTTCCTGACAGAACAATCTTATCTGGGTGATGATATTTTGTTTGGGCTCGGCGCAAAGCTGGCTATGGGGTGTGCTGTTTTGCATGCCAGGCATATTGCCGGTGAAGCGGTACAATTAGCTGTCTGGGATCAAAAGGTGACCTCGGGGCCAGCTGGGACGGGGGCCGATGTGGCGACCTGGGCGGCATTCAATAAGGCCAACAGAATTGTCGATGTGGCAGATTTAGGCCATGTGCAAGAAGCTGATTCTCAATCTGTTTCGACCGCCCTATGCCGCGGCGATAACGGCAGGGTAGAGGCTGCCATGTTGTTTGGGGATGTGCAGGGGTTTTCAAAACTTGGGGATGCGGAATTGCTGCTTTTTGTTGACCATGTTTTAGGCGCTATCGCTGAGAGAATTAATAGTGGCGAAGACCAGCCCGGGTTCATCAACACTTGGGGAGATGGGCTTTTTGCCGTCTGGGAAAAACCATCACAAGCTGCTGAACGCGCTTTGCTCCTACAGGATACTATAGCTGACCTGCAGAACCGGGTTGAGAGTTTGCCGGCGGATTTGTCTATGCGCATGAGCCTGCACTATGGGGTGGCGCACAAGGTGGTCGATCCTATCCTTAAACGTGAAAATTTTTTCGGAGAGGCCGTCTCCCGGGCAGCGCGCATTGAACCGATAACACCTCCGGGCGCAATTTATACGACCGAACCCTTTGCCGCCATGCTCACGCTGGATAAGGAAAGCCGGGTGGTGGCTGAATATATCGGTAATTTTGCAATTGCTAAGGGATACGGTAAATTTCCCCTCTATAGTCTGCGCTGGAAATTCTCCCGCTAGAGTAATTGGCCGCATGAGCGGATCATGCGCTAGATCAAGGTGGCCGAGCCTGCATGCTTTTTATTTAGATTTTGGGTGACCAGAATCAAACCGGCTTGATACGCTGGTGTGCAGTATGGTAAAAACTCAGAACATAAAAAGAACAAAAGTAATTTTTATTGTTGAAAATCAATAAGTTGAAAATTAACTTGCCATAAAGAACAAAAAGAGTACATTAACGGTAATTGAATTTAGACAGCCGTTGTGAAATAAGGAGTGTAGGTCATGGGTGAGCGGGCATTACGGGTTGTAGAGAATAACAGTATGGACAAAGATAAGGCACTTGATGCGGCGTTGAGCCAGATTGAACGGGCGTTTGGCAAGGGCTCGATCATGAAGCTCGGCAAGAACGAACAGGTGGTTGAGATTGAGGCAATTTCAACCGGGTCTCTCGGTCTCGACATTGCTCTGGGTATCGGTGGTCTGCCCAAGGGGCGCGTCATTGAAATCTATGGTCCGGAATCCTCAGGCAAAACAACGCTGGCCCTGCATACGATTGCTGAAGCGCAGAAAAACGGCGGCATTTGCGCGTTTGTTGATGCCGAGCATGCACTTGATCCGGTCTATGCGCGTAAACTGGGGGTTGATCTCAATGAATTGTTGATTTCCCAGCCGGATGCAGGTGAACAAGCGCTGGAAATTGCCGATACGCTGGTGCGCTCAGGCGCCATTGATGTTCTGGTGATCGATTCGGTCGCTGCCCTGACACCACGGGCTGAGCTTGAAGGCGAGATGGGCGCCAGTCTGCCCGGCCTTCAGGCCCGGTTGATGAGCCAGGCGTTGAGAAAACTGACGGCGTCGATTTCCAAATCAAATACCATGGTGGTTTTCATCAACCAGATCCGGATGAAAATCGGCGTGATGTTCGGCAGTCCGGAAACTACTACTGGTGGTAATGCTCTCAAATTTTATGCTTCGGTCCGCCTTGATATTCGCCGTATCGGCCAGATTAAGGATCGCGACGAAGTTGTTGGTAATCAGACCCGCGTCAAAGTGGTCAAAAACAAAGTTGCGCCACCATTCAAGCAGGTCGAGTTTGATATTATTTATGGTCAGGGTGTTTCCAAGGTTGGTGAACTGATTGATCTCGGGGTTAAAGCCGGTATCGTGGAAAAATCAGGGTCCTGGTATTCCTATAATTCGGAAAGAGTGGGCCAGGGGCGTGAAAACGCTAAAAGCTTTTTGCTGGAAAATCCCGATATTGCCGGTGAAATCGAGGAGGCCATTCGCCAGAATGCTGGTTTGATTGCCGAAAAAATTCTCGAAGGCGAACCGGAGCCCGAAGATAATGATATCGGTGAGGCTGAGGCCAGCGGGCAAGGATAAATTTGTTTTGCTTGCCCTTTGAAAGTTTCCCCGCTCTAATAAGGGCTTAAGCTAGACGGCGTCTCATTTATGGGACGTCGTTTTTGCGTTGTAGCGGTTGTTTGGATCCTGCTCTGGACAGGAGATCACATGGCAGGTAAACCAGAACAAATATTATTTTTCCGAAAGCGAAAAGCTCCCTATGTCCGGCGTCAACGAAATACGATCCATGTTTTTGTCTTATTTTGCTAAACACGGTCATGAGATCGTGCCGTCGGGCCCTCTCGTGCCGCAAAATGATCCAACCTTGATGTTTACCAACGCCGGCATGGTTCAATTCAAAAATGTTTTTACCGGCGCTGAAAAACGCCCCTACAAACGCGCTGTAACCTCGCAAAAATGTGTGCGTGCCGGTGGCAAGCACAATGATCTGGATAATGTCGGTTATACGGCGCGCCACCATACTTTTTTTGAAATGTTGGGCAATTTTTCTTTCGGTGATTATTTTAAGGATGTGGCCATTGAGCTTGCCTGGGACCTGATCACCAAAGAATATGGCCTGCCAAAAGAAAGGCTTCTGGTCACGGTCTATGGCGAAGATGATGATGCCTTTGAACTTTGGAAAAAAATAGCCGGTCTGCCTGAAGAAAAAATAATCCGAATTTCGACCAGCGATAATTTCTGGGCCATGGGTGACACGGGCCCGTGCGGTCCTTGCTCAGAGATATTTTTCGACCATGGCGATCATATCGCCGGGGGCCCGCCGGGTAGTGCAGATGAGGATGGTGACCGGTTTATTGAAATCTGGAATCTGGTGTTCATGCAGTTTGAGCAGATTACGTCAGAGACACGAATAAATCTGCCCAGACCCTCTATTGATACCGGCATGGGGCTTGAACGAATTTCTGCGGTATTTCAGGGAACTCACGATAATTACGAAACAGATTTGATGCGAGCCTTGATCCGGGCTTCGGTTGAGGCGACTTCGGTTGCGGCGACGGGTAAAAACAGCGCCAGTCACCGGGTGATTGCGGATCATCTGCGGGCGATTAGTTTTTTGATTGCCGATGGAGTTTTGCCGTCAAATGAGGGGCGGGGCTATGTTCTGCGCCGTATTATGCGCCGCGCCATGCGTCATGCCGAATTACTGGGTGTAAAAGAGCCGTTGATGTGGCGGCTGGTACCGGCATTAATTCAACAAATGGGGCAGGCTTTTCCGGAGTTGATAAGGGCCGAGGCGTTGATTTCAGAAACGTTGAAACTGGAAGAAGGGCGTTTCCGTAAGACGTTAGAGCGGGGTCTTCATATTCTTGACGCGGAGACAGCCGATCTTAAATCCGGCGATAGTCTGTCCGGTAAGGTGGCGTTCAAACTTTATGATACATTTGGGTTTCCGCTCGATTTGACCCAGGACGCGCTGCGGTCTCGTGGAATTTCGGTGGATACCGACAGTTTTAATAGTGCAATGGAAAAACAGCGGGAAAACGCGCGGGCTGCTTGGTCTGGCTCGGGTGAGGCGGTAACCGAAGAAGTCTGGTTTAAACTGCGCGAACAACACGGGAGTACCGAGTTTTTAGGCTATACCAAAGAAGATGCGGAAGGCATCCTTACCGCTGTTGTGCACAACGGTGAAGCGGTGCAACAAGCCGAAGCACTGCAAGAGGTGCAGTTGATTGTTAATCAGACGCCTTTTTATGGCGAATCTGGTGGTCAGGTCGGCGATCACGGTGTTATCAAATCATCCAGCGGGGCGGTGATCAAGATTACCAATACCCAGAAAAAACTTGGCGACCTTTTTGTTCATGCCGGTCAGGTGTTGCAGGGTACAATTCAGGTGGGCGATGAAGTTGAATTGCACGTCGATCATAGCTCACGAACCAGTACTCGCGCAAATCATTCGGCAACTCATTTATTGCATGAAGCCTTGCGCCTGGTACTGGGTAACCATGTGGCGCAGAAAGGGTCACTGGTCGATGCCAACCGGTTGCGATTTGATTTTTCGCAACCAAGACCGGTGAGCGCTGAGGAAGTTGCGGAAATTGAAAAAATTGCCAATTCTATAGTTGCTCAGAATAATCCGGTATCGACCCGGTTGATGGCTGTTGACGAGGCGATTGCCGAAGGAGCATTGGCTTTGTTTGGCGAAAAATATGGTGATGAGGTCCGCGTCGTTTCCATGGGCGTGGAAGAAAAAGAGGACGGCACCACAAAACCGTTTTCGACCGAATTGTGCGGGGGCACACATGTGAACCGTACCGGGGATATCGGTTTAATAAAAATTGTCGCAGAAGGCGCAGTTGCTGCTGGCGTCCGCCGCATCGAAGCATTGACGGGCAATGGCGCGCGCGCATATTTGAGCGAACAGGATGACAGGGTGCGTTCTGCAGCAGCTTTATTGAAAACAACGCCAACTGATTTCCTCGACCGGCTTGA
>JAJFHR010000066.1 GCA_021775515.1 Hyphomicrobiales bacterium
GGCTGGCGCTCAGGGACCACACAAGATCGCCCGCGGATATGAACCGACCCTAACCTATAGTGCCCATTATATTACAAACCCATCCCTGCGCCGCGCCGTAGCTGATTATCTTGATCACGAACTGGATTATGTGAAACTTGAGATGGAGGAGTTATCCAAACATGTTCCCTTCCGCAAGGACGACGGCTAGAATGCCGTTCGAAAATTCTCCAACAGGATCTCATTTACATGACGTATGACGATAATAATATCTTCGCCAAAATTCTTCGGGGCGAAATTCCCAGCCACAAGATTTATGAAGATGATGTAACCTTTGCTTTTTTGGATGTTATGCCGCGCAGTGACGGGCACACGCTGGTTATTCCCAAGGCAAGGGCAACGGGTTTTCTGGATGCTGATCCGGCGATTATCCTGGACTGCATGAAAACGATCCAAAACCTTGCACCAAAAATTGTTTCGGCCATGGGGGCTGAGGGTTTTCTCATTCAGCAGTTTAACGGTGAAGCTGCCGGACAGACGGTGTTTCATTTGCATTTTCACATTGTTCCCCGCACGCAAGGACAACAATTGCGGCCGCACGCTGGCGAAATGGCCGATCAGGACCTATTGGCCCGGCACGCTGAATTGATAATTGCCGCACTTTGAGACGTCACATTGAGAGAAAGATGAAAAAGCGGGTTTTGATATTACAGGTAAAATTTTTCGTGTAGCTCATTGAGACTTATATCGTTGAGCAGGTGTTCGTGGCCGAAAAACAATTTACTGAGAAATTCGTCATAACGCTCCATCTCATCCACCGCTCCGCTGGTGCGATTGTCAACCATGACGGCAGAAGTAATCAGCCAGCAGGCCATAATGCCATAGCCATACATAAGGCTCTTTCGCCCGGCTTTTTTGGCCTTCCTGGCACTATTGGTGAATTGCTGCGACAATAATCTGGCGCCATCGGGGTGAAGGCGTTCCTGAATATCCTGCAACACCAAAATCAGCGGCTCGCGCTCCTGCGGCCAGCGCGAGATCATGCGCATGGTAATGCCCAGGCTAACTGCCGCGGCTTCTCTGACCACATCGCGTTCCTTGGGGCGCGCCTGCAAATAGTCAATTACATCGACCAGGATCTGGTCACTTAAATTAGGGGTTTTAAAAAATCCAAACATGGGTACAGGTAATATTTCCGGCGCGTGTTGCAACGCGTCTATGTTATCGTGCCAAGGCAAATCCGGTTAGAAGAAAATCATATGAATTTCATAAATGAGAAATTGCGAAATGACCAATAGCTATATCATTACGCCGTATTTTTTCGACACGCATTTGCCGCAGCTATCCACTCTTAAGTTTGATCCGCATATAATCAACGATAAGATTATCGCCGATGAAAAACTTCAAACCCGGATTACCTCTCTTTACCCGCCAATCGCTGATTTTGTCCATCAATCGGTGAAATGTGGCCAACGGCCAATAAGTATTGCAGGTGATTGTTGCGCCACTATCCCGGTCGTGGCTGGTCTTCAGCGCGCCGGCATTGATCCAAGCATTATTTGGATCGATGCCCATGGCGATTTCAACACTTGGGATACGTCTCCCAGCGGTTTTCTCGGCGGCATGCCTCTGGCCATGATTGCGGGAATAGGAGATTTATCCTTATGCGATACTGTGGGTCTGGCCCCGGTAAAAGAAGAAAAAATAATTCTAACCGATGCCCGTGATCTTGATCCGGGCGAACGTGACCTGGTTGGAAATTCCGCTGTCACTCATGTGCGCGACATCAAGGCTCTAACCTCCCTGAACCTGCCTGAAGGACCGCTTTATGTTCATTTTGATACAGACATTATCAATTCACAAGAAGCGCCAGCCTTCAACTATCCGGTGCCCGGAGGCCCGTCTGCTGATGATGTAGCGACCGTGTTGACTTACCTCAATAAAACCGGAAACGTGGTTGCTGCATCGATGTCGGCTTGGACACCGGCGTTGGACCTGGACGGTAAAACCGCAGAAAAATGCCAAATGGCATTCCGGGCGCTTGTCAATTGATCGCCAATTTGATTGCATAGGTTTTTCCGCTTGAATATGCAGAAAAAACCGGCTTATCTGCGTGTTGAATTAGTTCTCGGGGCGGGGTGAAATTCCCCACCGGCGGTATTTGTGAAATTCACATGAGCCCGCGAGCGCCTGCGATTGTTTGAGCAGGGACAAGCAGATCCGGTGAAACTCCGGAGCCGACGGTATAGTCCGGATGATAGAGGACAGGGTTTGGATACAGGAATAGCGCCCTCATCGGCGCGGCATTCTGCATCTGTGTTCTGGACGTCCTGAATCAAATAAAAGGACGTTTTATGACCCGGAGTTCCACAGCACAAACAATCGCTGAGACTGCTCATCTGAATTTGCACGGGAAAATTGCTTTCATCCGGGCCGGATGGCACAAGGAAATTGTCGATCAGGCACGCGTCGGTTTCTTAATGGAACTGGAAACACAGCAAATTTCACAACAGAACGTCGCGATTTTTGATGTTCCCGGCGCCTATGAAATCCCGTTGGCGGCTAAAAAACTGGCGCAAACAGGCTCCTATGATGTGATTGCAGCAGCGGCTCTGGTTGTTGACGGCGGCATCTATGCACATCAGTTTGTCGCTCAGTCGGTTATTTCAGGCATGATGCAGGTGCAGCTCGAGGTCGGAGTTCCTATTCTTTCAATTGTTCTGACACCACAAGATTTTGACGACAGTGAAGCGCGACGGGATTTTTTCTTTGATCATTTTATCCTTAAAGGAAAAGAGGCTGCTAAAGCCTGCATCATGGTTTTGGCGCAAGAATTTGCCGCCGTTCCTTGACGTCTAAAATAATTTCACACCCAGTGTCTCCAGAATAAACAAGG
>JAJFHR010000067.1 GCA_021775515.1 Hyphomicrobiales bacterium
ATGTATCACAATTCTTCAAGCCATAAATTTTGAGCATTTTTTCGTTATTCTCTATTCGTATTTTAGCGGTGTACCCGGTTTCAGTGCCAATGGGTTTTCCTGTTCAAAAGCTTCATAAGCATTGAGCGCTGCTTTGGTGTCTAGGGCACCGCTGAAGGTCTTGAGCAGTTTTTCCAGATCGCTCGCCTCGACATCTTTGGTAATGAAAACAATGCGGGTGCGATGGTCTTGATCCGGCCAGCTTTGCAATTGGGCCGGCGGGTGGAAAACATGTTGCACGCCGTGAATTACAATTGGACGGTCAGGTTGTTCGGCAATTTTGACAATGCCCTTAACCCGCAAGAGATTTGCGCCATGAGTGGCCAGCAGCACCTCGATAAACAGATTAAAATCATTTGATGTTATGGCTTCATCCTCGATGATGCAAAAGGCCCGGATATGGTCGTCGTGCCGATTTACATCATGATGGTGGTGCTTATGGCCCTCAGCATCTTCATTTTTGGACTTTAGCAGTGCTTCCTCTCGCAGCCATGCCGCCACGTTGTTGCTTTTGGTTTTAGGGTCATACAAGCCGCAGTTAAATAAAGCCTGTGGTTGTGCTTCGCCCTTGGCGGCATTTAACACGATTGCCGTAGGATTGAGTTTTTTGAGGCGGGAGATCAACTGGCGGGTCGAATTTTGTTGTTGCGGATCATCGACTAAATCCGACTTTGTTATGATGATTCTATCAGCAACGGCAGCCTGCTTCACCGCTTCGGCGTAAGTATCAAGCGTATTATTTCCATTGATCGCGTCAATCGTTGTCAACACCCCTTCTAGTCTTAGACGGTGGACCAGATAGGGGTGGTTCATGGCAGTGTGCAAAACCGGTGCGGGATCAGCAAGGCCCGTGGTTTCAATAACGATGCGGTCAAACGCCTTGATCTCGCCGCTCTCCCGGCGTGCCAACAAGCCCTGTATCGTGTCAATCAAATCTCCTCGTACCGTGCAACACAAACAACCGCTGGACATTTCCATAACAATATCTTCATCAGCCGTTTCGACCAGCATATGATCCAGCCCGATTTCACCAAATTCATTGATGATGACCGCCGCATTGGCCATATCTGGATGTTGAAGCAACCGGTTGAGCAACGTGGTTTTGCCGCTGCCAAGGAAACCGGTAAGAATGCTAAAGGCGATGGGTGAAGATAAATTCAATGGTGTTTCCGCTAGTTGAAAAAATCGGGAAATTCCTGGGAAAGTGCTGTCCGAATGCGATCCTTAATAGGTAGGTCATTATCCGGTTTTTCAAATTTTTGTCCGGTAACAGTTTCAAAAAGCTGGATGTATTTGCGGCTGAAGGTTATGAGCACATCCTCTGGAATTACCGGAATGGGGTCATTGTAGGGGTCACAGCAAGAGGCAATCCACAGCCGCAGAAATTCTTTGTCCAGACTTTCCGGTTCTTTGCCTTGCTCAAGTCTTTGGGCATAGGTGGCGTTGAGCCAATAACGGCTTGAATCGGGTGTGAGAATTTCATCAGCCAATATCATTCGGCCTTCTTCATCCCGGCCAAATTCAAACTTTGTATCGACCAGAATAAGACCGTTTTCAGCAGCTATTTGACGCCCGCGGGCGAACACGGCCAAGCTTTTTTCGGCCACCTCATCCCAATCTTCCTGTGACAAAATTCCCTGGTCTACAATCTCCTGCGCGGTGATGGGGTAATCATGATCCCCGGCACTGCCTTTTGTAGTTGGCGTGATTAAGGTTTCAGGCAGTTTCTGGTTTTTGCTCAGTCCGTCAGGCAAAAAATGACCGTAGGGGTTGCGCTCGCCCTTGGCATACATCGTCCAGATACTGGTTTCTGTCGAACCGGTTAAATAGTCGCGGACCACCATCTCAATCGGCAACATGTCCAGGCGCTTGCCGATGACAACATTAGGGTCAGGATAGCTCAGGACGTGATTGGGACAAATATCCGCTGTTTGATTAAACCAAAAACGGGCAATTTGCGTTAGAACATGCCCTTTATAGGGCACCGCCGCCAACACCTGATCGAAGGCGGATTGGCGGTCGGTTGCAATCATGATGCGGCGGCCATCGGCAAGATCATAAGAATCCCTCACCTTGCCGCGCTGGAAGTTCGGAAGTTCTGAAAACTCCCCATCGTTTAACACGGTTGCCAGAGATTTGGCATCTTCAGGGGAAAGTGTCATGACGCTCTGCTTCACCTTTACAAATCATAGAGGCATAAATCTATAGGAGGACAAGGTGAAAATGTCGAGATTTGTATGGTTTTTGCGATATTTTTTGTTGAGGAAAGTCGTGCGCTGATCGCTGCAGCCCGATAACAAGAAACGGGTGGAGTTCGTGGCCGTTCCGTCCATATCTTGCTTGACTGTGAAATAAAACCGAAAGCAGATCCCATGGACACGATTAAATTCATCGCTCTTGAAACCGCCGTTGCCAGGGCGCTTCAATCAGGTGAACCGGATGCGAACAATATGCCGCCAGAACAAGTGATCTCTACGGGAGGCGCCATGCCTTGCCGTCATTGCTTGGAAGATATTGCGGCAGGTGAAAAAATGCTCATTGTCGCACATCGCCCTTTTAAAACCACGCAGGCCTATGCCGAACAGGGGCCGATTTTTTTACATGCCGAGGCTTGCATTCGACACGAGGAATGCCCGCAGCCGCCTGTCATGTTTCTTCAGCGCGAGGAGTTTTTAGTGCGTGGATACACACAAGCAGAACGCATCAAATATGGTACGGGTGAGGTTGTGAAAACCGCATCATTGGCAAAAAGCTGTGCTGCCTTGTTATTGGACCCGGAAATTGATTATGTGCACGTGAGATCAGCAAGCAATAATTGTTATCAATGCCGCGTGGAGCGGAGCTGATCAAATGAAGAATGTGCCATAAATCAGCTTTTTTTGGCCCGGTGTTTTTTCTTGTGACGTCTTCTTTTTTTACCGCGCCGTTTTTTGGCGGGGCGCTTTTTGCATACTTCAGCACGCATGTCGGTGGGTCTGTTCCACAACACCCCATTTGACATCTTGGCAAGCGTGGTTTTGCCAAAAATATCATCTCCATCGGGCTTATAGGAAAAAGCCCAGTCGAGTAACTGTTCAACACGGGCATTGCGAACCTTGGCTGATAACGACCCCATAACAATGGCAACCAGCCTGCGATCGCCCCGGGTTGCCGAAGCCACAATATTAAATCCTGACGCGCAAATAAAACCGGTTTTCATACCATCGGCGCCGGGCATGGATTTAAGCAATCTGTTGCGGGTGGAAAGAGTTCGTTTTCCAACTGAGATCTGCTGCATTTTGAAGTAGTGTTTGCGTTGTGGAAATTCCTGAATTATGCGGCGGGCAAGAATGCCCATATCCCGTGCGGTTGTGATCTGCTTTTTATTCTCCAGACCATGCGGATTAGCAAAGCGCGTTGCATCCATGCCGAGGCTTTTTGCTGTTTTGTTCATGGTTTTGACAAATCCAGCTTCACTGTTGGCCACCCCTTCCGCCAAAACCACGGCAATATCATTGGCAGAGCGGACGATGAGGGCCTCAAGGGCCTTATCAACGGAAATTTTTGTTCCGGGCTTCAGGCCAAGTTTGCTGGGTGGCTGGCGCGAGGCATTTCTGCTGACTGTCAACATCGTCTTCAGATTGACCTGGCCTTTATCCAGGGCCCTAAAAACAAGATAGGCCGTCATCATCTTTGTGAGGGATGCAGGATACCATTTATTGCCGGCATTGGAGGAATATAAAACGTCGCCGGTTTGCGCGTCAAAAACGAGGTCAGCGCCAGCCGAAGCATTTGTTATGCGCCCGTTCAAAACAAACACGGCACACAAGATCAACGTGAAGTATCCACGCCAACAAAACCACTTACGCGCGGAATTAACGATAATGCATGCCATATTTCAGTTTACTCTTTTACCCAAACCTTACGGCTCACCCAAGCTTTACAGCAGTTAAACCTCTTAACGCACATGCATCCTTTAAACCCCGGCTAAAGGTGTTTTGAACCAAGTGCAGCTTAACCAAAAAAGCTCCACTTTGGCTACCACGGATTTTTCTCCATCGACAATTTTCTATCGGATATTCGGACTAATTCACCCTTATGCGGCTTTTTGAATTATACCCGGCATTTCAAAACCGTAGGCATCAAGCGCATTCAACAAACCCTTCGCCTGTGCCTCATCAAGTTCGATCAAGGGAGGCCGCAACCGGTTCCAATCTGCATCGTTGGAATAATGGGCGATGGTGCATTTCAACGAAGGAATTGGCGGTTGCGCTGTCAGGATGTTACGGAAATCATCCAGTTCTCTTTGCAGGGCATCGGCATCACCTGATTGCCAGTTTTCATATAGATGCTGAATAGCGCCGGGGCGAATATTGGCAATAGCAGAAATGCACCCAACACCGCCATTGCGCATGGTATCGAGCAGGAAGCTTTCACTACCGCAGAACATGTCAAATTCAGGAAATGCATCAAGAACTGATTTGGTGTTGTTCCAATCACCTGAACTGTCTTTCATGCCGACCACCGTGTGAGGATATTCCTTGGTCAGGCGTTCGATCAACTCAAGGGAAATACCGACCTGGGCAATGGGTGGAATGTGGTAAAGGTAGACCCGCAACCGATCATCCGCCACACGCTCGATGGTTTCCGCAAAGGCGCGGTAAAGCCCCTCGTCGCTCACTGCTTTATAATAAAACGGTGGTAACATCAACACACCGCTACACCCGTGCTTGGCGGCATGAGCAGATAATTTCACGGTATCATTGAGAGCACAGCACCCGGTACCAGGCATCAGAACATCGGGGCTGATACCAGCCTCTATCACCTGGTCGAGCAGATCGATACGCTCGTCAACGCTCAAGGAGTTGGCTTCTGAATTGGTGCCAAAAATCGCTAAATTACATTGTTGTGAAATCAGCCAGCGGCAATGGGCTATCAGCCTGTCGGCATCAACTGACAAATCGGCTTTAAAAGGCATGACAACAGGCGCATAAGTGCCCGCAGGCTGGGAATTGTGTGACATTTAAAAACCCTGTACGTTGTGTGGTTATTGCTCTTTGCTATAGCAGAACAGGACAGTGCTGCAAAGGGCAGGATCAAGGTAAAAATTCATTTTTGATTTCGGTTCAAGGCCAAATCTCATTATTCTGAAACCGATGCAGCGCGCATGAACCTGTTTTGGTTGGCACTCACCACCGGTGTTCTCTAGCGATCCAGACCAACACCTTTGAAGCGCGAGCGCACTGTTAAAAAAGCTCCGATATCAAGGAAGGGCCTGGGTGGGATCCACGCGCCCGGCGCCGAAGCCAAACAATCATCAATCAACGGCGAATGATCACCGCTGGCAAAATCAGCCAGTGCTGTGCCGAAGGCCGTTCCCCGGCTTAACCCGGAACCATTATAGCCACCGGCGAGATAAATATTGTCGCGCTGGCGGCCGAAAAAACTGGTGTTGTTGCGACTGATGCCTTCGACGCCGGACCAGGCATATTCGAATGATACGTGCTTGAGTTGGGGAAAGCGTTTATCGAACCCGGCACGATGTATGGCCTGGCGCTGGACCAAGGACGTATCGGATAATAATGCCGCGCCATGATATTCCGCCGTATTGCGAAGGCATATCCGCCGGTCCTTGGTTAATCGGACAGTTGCTCCACCGCTGTGGAGAGAAAGAACGCCCCATTCATTCAGGCAATCCAGTCCGGCAAGTTCATCGTTACTCAGGACACGAGTGAAACTGCCCGACAAAGTGCTGCCGATCAGATAGCGGCGTAAAAAGCCAAGTTTTGATGCTTCGTAATTCGTCGCGACAACCAGCTTGTCGGTTCTAACCTCGCTGTTTGCTAGGTGAAGATTAAGCGGTGCACCCTTGCCGATGCCAAGTACCGCGCTGTTTTCAGCAAGCCTGACATTGTCCGGTAAACTTTCCGCCAGCCCACGGACCAAAGACGCTGGTTGCAGCAGGGCGCCTTTTTTTACATGAACGCCAACATCGTAAAGACCGGTGCCCAAGCGCTGATTTAATTCCTGACGGTCAAGCGGTGTGTGGGCAATTTCCAATGCCTCCAGATAACGCAGGAACTGTGAATATTCTTGAGATGACTGCCGGTCTGCAGCAGTATGGTGAAATCCTCCTTCATGCCACTGGCAGTCTATCGCATGGGCTAAAACCTGCGCACGCAACAGATCAAGACCGGCCTGATTGATGCGATTTATCCGGCGGTAAACCTCCATCTGATCGGGCTCAAAACCACCGGCAAAATGACTAACAGCGACAGCAAAACCGGAATTTCGCCCGGACGATCCCTGTCCGACCAACCGCGCCTCCAACAACAAAATTTCCTGATCGGGATGCCGTTCTGCCAACCGGCGGGCGCAGGCCAGACCCGTCACGCCGGCGCCAATCACTACCCAAGGAACACGATGGCTGCCGCTCAGGCAAGGTTTCGCTGAACGTTTGGGAAGGAGTTCGGTCCAGCCATGGCGATCAGTGGAAAACATATTGCTCGATGTCATGAAAAAACATCCGCAGCCGAAATGTCCTTCAACCAAAAAGTGTAACCCATGTCTCCGGTATGGACCCTCAGTGGAATGGTGATTCCCGCAGGATTCGAACCCATGACCCCAAGATTAAAAATATAGTAGTTTTGATGTTTCATGCTGTATCTCCTAATCTCATATATCGAGTTTTACGGCGTTATTTCATAGAGTTAATGATATCACGCCGTATCAACGTTGTTAGTATCAATTCTGCAAAGCAATAGAAACGCGAGTTTGAGGGTGCGCACCTGCTACAACTGCTATTCCTGCTACACGGCAAAGGCGGATGGCGTTGTACTACGCCATCGATGCCTGCAACACCACCGCTGTTTCCGCCTCTATGATCAGAATGAATAATTGCTGGGACAGCGCCGTGCGCTGGTCGCGTGGGCAATATTGTTGCAAGAGATCGTGGCCAGCAAGGAAAGCAGTGATAATGTTGTTTTACAAAGCTGTAGCTGCGTTAATTTGTCTGTCAAAAATGACGCCGTTTCGTGATTCTCCTCGCCCGCGCGTACTGGTATCTTTATGCCACATTGGTTAATCCAATCCCCCAACAATGGTTCCAAAAAGGTGGTAGTTTTACAACCCAATCGGCTAGAGTGGAGCGATCCAGATCAATTCCCTCACGCACAAAGATCTGACTTTGGCGACAAAGTGGCAAATGATCACCACATTTGGAAACCAGAACATGGGCAAACAGGGCCGGACGAAAGGTCCGCTCTAGACCTCACAGCAGACATAATGACTGCCGTTCATAACCCAACCCGGACATAACTGGATAATTCCTTCTCCCCAGAACCAGTTTACGAGCGCGTGCTGTGAATTGAGACGAAAGAATACTCAGGAGATTTTGACTGTCAGGATAGGCTAAGCCGCTATTCGACACTTAGAATATTGCCCGACTCGCTTGTTATTGCATCTTACTCAGCAAGCAATTCCTTCCAGCGTAGGCAGGCGACCTGGTGTTCCATACCGGCATTTTCCAGTTTTGGTTCTTGGTGCCGGCAGATATCGTGAACTTGTGGGCAGCGCGTATGAAACTTGCAGCCGGAAGGCGGTTTGGTTGGCGAGGGAATTTCGCCCTCGAGCTTTTGGGCCTTGCCACGCTGGTCAGGGTCAAGGGAGGGTATGGCCGACAGCAAGGCTTTGGTATAGGGGTGACGCGGCGCATCGAACAAGGCCCGCGTGGGTGCAGTTTCCACCAACTGGCCCAGATACATGACTGCAATATGATCACAAACATGAGCAACGACTGACAAATCGTGGGAGATAAACAGATAGGTCAACTCCAGTTCGTTTTGAAGATCTTTCAGCAGGTTGAGAATGTCAGCCTGAATGGAGACATCCAGTGCCGCCACACTCTCATCGGCAACTACAAAACGTGGATTGGAAACGAGTGCGCGTGCAATAGAAATGCGTTGGCGCTGACCACCGGAAAAGGCGTGCGGGAAGCGGCGTAAATGTTCCAGATTAAGCCGGCATTTGGCGGCAATGTCGCGCACGCGTTCATCGGTCTCATCACGCGAAGACGTGATTCCCATCACTTCTAGCGGCTCGGCGATAATATCGCGCACGGTCATCCGCGGGCTTAACGCCGCGTAAGGGTCCTGGAAAATCAGTTGAGCGCGCTTGCGGTATTCCGTCAGTTCTTCCTTGCTGAGGGCTTCAAGGTCGTATTCCACGTCGCCATCGTTATAGTGGACCTCACCCTCTGAAATCGGAACCGCCTTCAAGAAGGCGCGGCCAAGTGTCGTCTTGCCGGAACCACTTTCGCCTACAAGGCCGAAAAAGGAACCTTTAGGAATCTCAACGCTGACGTTTTTTATCGCCCGTAAGTAAACATTTTTGGTGAAGACCCCGCGGCTTAGCAGAAAATCAACGGATAGATTGCGGGCGGAAATAATGGATTTCCCGGTCATGTCGCCCCCTGCTTTTCAGCCTCAACAAAGCAGGCGCCGAAATGATTGTCAGCGAATTCCACCATTTTCGGTGCTGATTGACTGCATTGCGGCTCAACAAGCGAACATCTCGTATGAAAGACACAACCGTTGGGCCTTTCCAAAGGACTGGGGATATCACCCGGCACCGGCGTTAACGGCGAATCGAGATCGTCCAGTTTCGGCAGAGCATCCAACAACCCATGCGTATAGGGGTGCACCGGGTCTCGAATTACATCACGTACACGGCCTTGCTCGACGATATTTCCAAGATACATCACCGCCACCCGGTCAACCATTTGGGCAATGACACCAAGATCGTGGGTAATGAAAATTATCCCCATCCCGAAGTCTTCCACTAGGTCCTTCATCAAATCGATGACCTGTGCCTGGATTGTAACGTCAAGTGCGGTTGTCGGCTCGTCCGCAATAAGCAATTTCGGTCTGGTGGACAGTGCCATTGCGATCATTGCCCGCTGCCGCATCCCCCCTGACAGCTCGAACGCATACTGCTTGAACCGATGGGATGCATCGGAAATGCCGACCCTTTCAAGCATCTCGACAGAGATGTTAACGGCTTCTTTTTTTGTAATATTCATGTGCAGTAACAACTGCTCGGTCATCTGATCGCCGATGGTGATTGCCGGAGCAAAACTCGCCATTGGCTCCTGGAAGATCATCGATA
>JAJFHR010000068.1 GCA_021775515.1 Hyphomicrobiales bacterium
CAAGATCGAGGACAAATTTTTCGTACGAACCGACCAATCCGCCCTCGAGCCAGCCGGCAGCGTGGTTGACGACGCTTGCATGCCCGGTCATGGCTCCCCACAGCGACATCATCGATTCATAAGCAGCCTGGGCATCAGGCGCATTGGAGGCATTGACGTTTGACGATCGCCAGGGCAACTCATAACGACGGGCGAGTTGACCCGAAGCCTGGGCACCAAAGGTATATTCCGGTGTGCCAAAAGCGGGAGACCCTGTACGCATATCAGCGTTGCAGACAAACCCACCATAGATATATGGGGTGCCTGGCTGCACCGCCTGGGTCAGCGCACAGGCCGCCAGTGTCTCTGCCGTCTGCAGTGTGAGTGCACCGGCTACCGTAGGTGGTGCCATCGCGCCAGCCAACGCAAAAGGCGTCACTGTAATCGGTTGACCTGCCCGGGCAAACTCACTCACGCCCTGGGCAATTTCGGCATCAAGAACCAGTGGTGTGTTGGTGTTGGTATTAATGAAAAATACAGGATTGGCTGCCAGTTGCTGTTCAGTTTCACCGTGCCAAATACATGCCATTTCGATGGCATCGCGGGCCTGGTGCCTGCCGATGGTCAAGGGCTTCCAGGGTTTGTCAGAAAGTGTGCAGCAGGAAAGGTAATAATCAAGATATCGAGTGTCCGCGGGTAAATCTTGCGCTTCGACACAGGCACCGCCTTGTATTTGCAGCAAGTCGGACATTGCTACGAGCTTGGCAAAATTTACCTGATCCTCAAAAGTACCTGCACGACGGCCACCTTCAATGTCACTGACAAAGGGCGGGCCGCCGACGGCGGTCAGCGCGTAGTGTCCTTCTCCCATTTTGACCAGCTTTTCAGGGTCGCGCCCACGAATGGTCGCCGATGGAGGAGCCAGGGCTACCAATTCCATAACCAGCCCGCGGTCAAAACGTACATTTTTGTCGCTTTCATTGACGTCAAAGCCGGCTTTTTTCAGGATGTCTCGGGCTTCAGAATCGAGAATGCGCAAACCGACATCTTCAAGCACTGTCATTGCCGAGTGATGGATCAGATCAATTTCGTCGGGCGAAATTGGTTCTACCGGCGCATAGGGGTAGGAAAGAGTGAAGCTTGCCGAAGTTTTTTTATCTATCGCCCGGACCTGCCGCCGCTTGTTTCTGCCTCGCCTGCTCATAATAATTTCGATTGTTCCTTGGTTGTTTTGGCTCAATAAAGCCGAATGAAAGGCGGCTCGCAACCAAATGGTTTTCAATAGTATGTAGCTTGATTTGGCACAGGCGATGGTTAAGATGACTTCGGTTGACAGTATCTCCGGAATGCAATCCCCATGGCCCGCAAAATTCCACCTTTCGCCGCCTTGCGTGCCTTTGAAGCAACCGCGCGCCTCGATCGACAAAGCGAGGCGGCGGAAGAGTTGAGGATTTCTACCTCCGCAATCAGCCACCAGATCCGCGCGCTTGAAGCCTTCCTCGGCCTGCCATTGTTTGAACGGACGACTTCCGGCTTGATATTGACCGCGGAGGGCCGCGCCTACAATGAGCGTATTTGTAAAGCACTCGATACAATTTCCATGGCGACGGCAGAACAGATGGGCGCAGTCGATGATACGCCGCTGAAGCTTCACATGTTCCAATCGTTAGTCAATCTGTGGTTAATCCCCAATCTTCGCAACCTGACTGAAGGGTTGCCGGAATTTCGCGTTTCAATTGTTACCAAACCGGAGACGGTTAACCTGTCGGGCAGCGATATCGACGCGGCAATCGTCTATGCCTATGAAAAACCGGCATCTAGTTTTGCCGAAAAGCTGTTGGATGAAGTAATTGTTCCGGTCTGTTCGCCTGAGTATCTCAATCGAATGGGCCCGATTGACAGCGTCGAGACCTTATTGAAACACCCGCTCATCGGATCGGCGCACCTAGCAAATGAGTGGGAAGAATGGGCGGCCGGTTGTGGTGTCACTTTTCATCAAAGCCCGAGTTTTTTGAGCGTCGACAATCGCTCCAATGCTCTGCAGGCGGCGCGCGAAGGGTTGGGACTGGCGATGGATCGGCGTCCGTTCGGCGATTGGCAAAAATCCCGCGGAACAATCGTTGAGCCGGTACCTCTGCATGTGGCGACCGGAGGGGCATATTATTTTGTCACCACCGACCGTGCCCATGCTCTTCAGCGTGTCCGCAAGTTTCGCACCTGGCTCATCGCCTTATGTGCCAAATTCGAAGACGGCGACTAACAACACCTCATCAATAGAACCTCCTGGGGGTCATTTGCCTTTCCAGACGGGATCGCGTTTTTCCGCAAAAGCCTTAAATCCCTCCAGACCGTCCTCGCTGTCATAAAGAATGTCGACGGATGCAAACTGGCGTTTTGTCACCTTGTTCAAAGCGTCTTGAAATTTCATACCCTCCGCCTCCCGGGCGACCTCCTTGATGGCGGCAAAGACTAGCGGCGGGCCTTGTTCAAGCTGGCGGGCAACTTCCCACACCCGCGCCATCAACTGGTCTGCGGGCAC
>JAJFHR010000069.1 GCA_021775515.1 Hyphomicrobiales bacterium
TGCGCGGCACTTTTGGATCCATGAATATGATATCGTTGTGGGGGCTGAGTTCTGACTTTTAGAAGGAGGTTGTCATGAAAGTTAAGGACGTAATGCACAGTGGTGTTTCCTGGGTAAAACCGGATACCAAGCTAAAAGCCATCGCGAAAATCATGAAAAAAGAGGATATCGGCGCTATACCGGTCGGTGAGAATGATCGCTTGATCGGCATGGTGACTGACCGCGACATTACTTGCAGAGGGCTTGCCAATGGCAAGAATATAAATGAGCTGACTGCACGGGATGTGATGACGGAAGGTATCACATATTGTCGTGAAAACGAGGAAGCCGAAGATGCCATCCATATTATGGAGGCAAAAAAAATTCGCCGCCTGCCGGTAATCAGCGAAGACAAGCGTATGGTAGGCATGCTGAGCCTCGGAGATATTTCGCACGGTATGTCGCAAAATCTTTCCGGTGAAGTCATGCGGGCAGTATCCGCACACCATACCTGAAACTTCAACGCACCCGGATGGTGTTTTGCTCCATCCGGGGCGGTTAGATCGGCCTCAGCCATGAACTATGAGCAACGGCGCAACCATATGGTGGACCACCAGATCATCAACCGGGGTGTGCTTGATCCAGCGGTGGTGGCCGCGATGAAAAAAATCGAAAGGGAGAAATTTGTCCCAGCTGATTTGAGTGATTTGGCCTACCGCGACGGGGCTTTGCCGATTGGCTGCAATCAAACCATCTCGCAGCCTTATATGGTCGCAATGATGACTGAGGCCCTGCAGCTTGAGGGTGGTGAGACCGTGCTCGAAATCGGCACGGGATCAGGCTATGCCGCAGCAATTCTGGCCGAAATAGCTGGCTTGGTAATCACTATTGAATGTGTGAAAGAACTTGCCGACCGAGCGCAAAAACTCCTGAATAAATTGGGATATGACAACGTCACGGTCATTACGGGAGATGGAACTAAGGGTTGCGAAAAATTTGCACCTTATGACGCGATTGTAGTCACCGCCGGTGGCCCACACGTGCCACAATCACTGTGTGATCAACTAAAAATCGGCGGGAGACTGGTAATTCCTATTGGGCCGGAAGAGACATTTCAGACACTAGTTCGTGTAACGCGGCGGACAAAAGATGAATTCCACCGGGAAAATCTATGTGGTGTGCGTTTTGTACCGCTGATCGGAGAGGAAGGCTGGCATCGCCGGAGATACAAATCTGGCAGTAAACCCGGTCTGATAACAGCACGGTAACAAGCAATGATGGATATAGCGACAAACAGGCCATCTACCATTCTCGACGCTAATCGGGTTATTGCGGCAAATTTAAGCGAAATTGCTGACCTGCTGGAACAGCAAGGAGCAGATGGCTTTCGGATCATGGCCTACCGTCATGCAGCAGAAACCGTTATTGCTCTGGATCGTCCGCTAGCAAACATCCTGGCTGAAACCGGCATTGACGGACTGATCGCCCTGCCTTCGATCGGCAAATCCATTTCTGCAGCAATCTCTGAAATGATACGCACAGGCCATTGGGCTCAACTCGAGCGGCTGCGGGGTACAACGGCGGCCGAAAAGCTTTTTTGCACCGTCCCTGGTATTGGGCCACAATTGGCGGCACGAATTCATGACCAGCTTCATCTCGAAAATCTTGAAGCGCTTGAAGCCGCCGCACATGATGGCCGGTTACGGAAAGTTTCTGGTCTTGGTGATCGCCGCATCGCCATCATCAGGGCAACCCTGCAGGAACGTCTTGGGCGACGGCGCATCGGCCATCGACGAATTTCCAAGGTACCGTCAGTGGAGCAGATACTCGACGTCGACCGGGAATATCAACAAAGCGCTGCAACAAATCAGCTTCGTAAAATTGCGCCAAAGCGTTTCAACCCAAACAACGAGGCCTGGCTAGCGGTTTTACATACACGTCGTGAAGATTGGATTTTTACCGCCATATACTCCAATACTCAGCGCGCACATGACCTCAACAAAACCCAGGACTGGGTCATTATTTACTACCACACAGATGAAACAGCCGAGGGCCAATGCACAGTTGTTACTGAAACCGTCGGCCCCTGGGCAGGCTATCGCGTCGTCCGTGGAAGAGAGGCTGCATGTGCGGATTATTATATCCAGCGGGATCTGCCGCCTGAGGAGCAATATGCTATTTCACGGTAATCACATTGACTTCGGCGAGGTTTGAAACTTTGTGTGAAACGCTGCCAAGGAACAGCGCCTTAACATCGCTTTGTCCACGGCTGCCAATAACGATAAGGTTGGCGTTGCGTTTTTTTGCAACACTCAGGATTGCTTTTGCCGGATCGCCGTTTTCCAGGATTGTCTCAATTTCTTTCACCCCGGTTGCTTCGGCATCATTGCGGGCGGATTTAAGCAACCCTTCGCCCAGAGCCGTGCGGATAGCAATGCCCGTTTCAGCGTGATGAGTGAAAAATGGTTCAACCCCCATTAACTCCGTCGCCCGCATATCTACCGCGTCACTGCCCTTGATACCCCGTTTGATCTGCTCGGAATATTCAGCTTCCGCCAACCTTCTTTCGCTTTCAGTCAAAGCTCTGTTTTCGATAATATGCAAAAGCAGCAATTTGGCACCATATTTGGCTGCAATATCGGCGGCAAGTTCAACAGCTCGATGGGCATGGTTCGACCCATCAATAGCTACAAGTATGGTTTTCACGGTTAATCCCTCCAATTAAATTTATTCAAATAGACCACTTAATGCCGCACAGCCCCTTGATACAGGTCAATCCGGTTTCTTAAGATGATTTGGGAAAATGAAATACAGACATATTTTCACAAATGCTTATCTGCCCTATTCCATTGCGATGAAGTGCAATTGGTAATCTGGATCAACCGCGAACACGCAGCCGTCGGGCACCCCCTTCCAATCGGCTTCCGTAGTTAGCGGTTCTGAGGCGATTTCTATCGACCGGTAATCTGTGCCGGCATCATGATGAACATGCGGTTTGCCGCAAACCTTACATTGCAGCAGCGACTGCCGTTCGAGAAACCAGAGGCTGCGGCCGATGCGTGAGCCGACCAATTGATTACCATCAGTCAACACGATGTTGAGGCTTGGTTGAGCATCGGGATCAACAAGCCGGCACCATTTTATGATCTGGTTTAATCCAGAGCGCACCGTTTTCAGAAGCTCAAGTTCCGGGTGTTTCGCCCACAAAGACAATAGGTAATGAAACACGTGCTCGCTGTCGGTAGTTCCCTTGATGGCATTACGCTGATTGAAGTCGATAGCCTCAAGCAGGTATTCGCGAACTTTGTCGAAATTTCGGATCGTGCCGTTATGAGCAAAAATCCACCTGCCGTAGGAAAACGGATGAGTGTTGTTAATCTCCGGTGGACCTACAGTCGCCCGCCGGACATGAGCAACAACAGTATAGGCATAAACCCTTGCTGCTCTTTTGGCAAAATGTTCACCATGATAGGCTGCCCATGTCTGCTTTTCAATAACGGGCACTCCGTCAGGATAATCAGCAACGCCCCAGCCGTGTCCATGCATCAGACCATCGCTGTCGCGCTTACTTTGCTCCATCAACGCGTTTTGGGCATGCACCAAACTGCACTCAACACGGGTGGGTTCGTTGGCATGCAAAGCATATAGGCGACACATAATCAGGCTCCGTTATTAACGCTTAGTACAAACCCTTTGCGCACCAATTTTAATGATCTAGATCAAAGCAGTGTATCATGAAAATGGCAAACTGAATGAAGCGGGAGGTAGTTTACCAGCCATGACCGGGGCAACAACTCACATAGGCCTGGATTTATCGTCATCACTACGGCCATCAATGCCAATTGAAAAGCAGTGTATTGTGGAACTGGATGACGATATGTCCCGATGTCTTTTCAGCCTGGTCGAAAAAAATCGAGCGAATGAACCGGCTCTCTTCACAAATGAGCACTTCGGGCCGCGGGTCCACAGCGGTTTGCATTCAAACGGCCCTGCCCTTTTCCTTGCCGATCAAAGTGAAATCGCCCTATTTGGCGAACCCGAAAAAGAGCTGCTGGAATACCGGATGATAATGCTGTGCGATGCCGGCGACATGCTTGTCATTTCTCACGATCGCAGCGAAGATTTTGAGGCATATCTTGGTGATTACCTCGATATCCGCGATTTTGATATTCTGATTGCCGCAGATCCGCCTGCCCGGGCCAGTTGGCCGCTGCCCAAGCGCTGCTTGCGGAATGACGAATTATTTCAGCATATTATACAAAAAACTCGAAATTTTGGTAGATTGAGCATTGTCCCTTACATGTCAACCGGCCACGTTTGGAACCTGGCACGGCGCCTTGCAGAAGAAACCTCGGCTGAAATAGCGCTGGCTGGACCTCCACCGGGCCTTTCACGGCTTATAAATGACAAGATCTGGTTTTCCCATCAGGTCAAGGAATTGTTGGGCCAAACCGCCTTATCGCCAAGTTTTACGGTATACGGGCCAGCGGCCCTTGCCGGTCACGTAAAGCGATTGGCTTATAAAACAGAACGGCTGATCATCAAAATACCGAATAGTGCCGGGTCTGCTGGCAACTTGACGTTTAAAGCTTCAGTCTTTCGCAATCTCAGCCTCAACGTGATCAAGGCACATTTATTGGAAATATTAACGGCGCTTGGCTGGATTAATCGCTTTCCGCTTAAGGTTGAAATTTGGGAAACGCCGGTTTTGGTGAGCCCATCGGCACAGATATGGGTTCCCCATGCCCGCGACGGGCCTCCCGTAATCGAAGGTTTGTTTGAACAAGTGGTCGAAGGCGTTGGTGGCAAGTTTGTTGGTGCTATTAAAAGCCGGATGCCCGCTGCCTTGCAACAAATGATGGCAGAACAAGCCATGGCGCTGGCTACTTTTTTTCAAAATTTGGGTTATTTCGGCCGGTGTAGCCTGGATGCCCTTGTGGCGGGGTCCGACTTTGATGAGGCCAGCCTGCACTGGATCGAATGCAACGGGCGGTGGGGTGGTGTTTCGGTGCCGATGACCCTGGCAAACCGTTTATTGCCGGATCCTGACGAAAATCACGTTGTAATCGTGCAAAAATCGGAACTCAACTTACCGGGCCGACCTTTTCAGGGGGCTGTAAATTCTCTTCGCGATCTGTTGTTTAAACGCGGCACGTCACGTGAGGGTATAGTTCTGCTAAGCCCCACCACCTATGAATATGGTCGCGGGGTGCATTTTATGGCAATTGCACAGAAACTGGATCGAGCGCGCGAACTTTCGCGGCAAGCGATTGCCCGGCTCATAGACAGTTGAATTTTCCAGTTAAGTTCACTATATGTTCTTTTATGAACATTCAACAAAAACCACAATCCGATACGTTAGAAAACAGCGAAAAACTACGCCGATGCCTGGTTTGCAGGCAGGAGTTTCTCAGCCTGTGGCCCGGCAACAGAGTGTGCAAACGCTGCAAGGCCTCAAATAGCTGGCGCAGTGGTGTTTAACGATACCGGGTAACTCTGATCTAGGCCCAAAAATGATAGCAAATTGAGCATAAATGGCACGGGACACTGTCCCATGCCATCAACCTGAGCGGGTTATGCTCACATAGTCTCTCCGCTTTTGTTGTCAATCTGCACTTCAGCAAGCCTTATCGAGAATAAGGGCTTCGGCAAATTTGATAGACGCCATTGTATCCCAAGAACCTATTGGTCCGCGGGTTGTATGACCTGTACCGGCTCAGGCACCAGTTAACATGAGAGCGTCTGTTATATGACCGACCTGGCCCTACATATGGTGGCAGGAACCATGGCGTGGAGTACCACCACCCATTATGACGGTAACGGTAGCCCGGACGGCGATGGCGATACCTGGGGCCGCGATAACCACGGCGGCGATACCTCGGACCGCGATAACGGTAACGCGGGCGGGAGTAGCGGCGATGAGCGTGCCGGTATCCACGAGCGTGAGCCGGTTGCACCAGTGCATCAGTTTCAGCAACTATTGGCAATTCTGGCGTCGAAGCCGCTGGAACAGGTCCAGCCCAAGCAACGCCAAATGAAGAAATTTGAATGCCAGCTGCGACAATCGCGGCCAGCCCCAAAAGCTTTGACGATTTTTTCAGCATGCTAAATCACTCCTTTTAGTTAAGACTACTGATAATATCAAAACTGCACCCTGAAAACTTCTGGAACATTGATTTACATCAAGCAGGGCCAAGCAATTGAGGATTTTAATGAGTATCTATCGGACGTAACCGGGGTGTCAGGACGTCTTGAATACCCCGAAACGACCAACTGTTAACTTCCAGAGTGTGACATCAGCGGCAAAATTTGAAAATTTTTACAAATTTCCGTGCTGTCATGCTTATCCGGTTTAACTTCCGGGTTTGGAAAATCAAGAACTGAGTTCTGTGTTATGAAGGCCATGGTACTAACAAAGGTAGGAAGGCCGCTTCAGGAGGTCGAACGCGGCGTTTTGGAGCCAGCAGCGGATCAGGTTTTGGTTAAGGTAAGCGCCTGCGGGGTCTGCCGTACCGATTTGCATGTGGTCGACGGAGAATTGCCGGACATTCGGTCGCCGATAATTCCCGGGCATGAAATTGTCGGCAGGATCGAGCGGTTGGGCAGCCAGGTTCAAGGTTTTGAAGTCGGGCAGCGCATCGGCATACCGTGGTTGGGGCAAACGTGTCAAACCTGCTGGTATTGCAAACACGGAAAAGAAAATCTTTGTGATAAGCCCGGTTTTACCGGTTATACGCTTGATGGCGGGTATGCAGAATATTCGCTGGCCAATGCCAGTTTCTGCTTTCCACTGCCAGAGGTCTACAGCGACGTTGAGGCGGCACCCTTGCTGTGTGCCGGTCTGATTGGATACCGCAGTCTGGTTATGGCTGGCCCGGCCGCAAACCTGGGCATATTCGGCTTTGGCGCTGCAGCTCACATTGTCGCTCAAATTGCCCAATTCGAAGGCCGCAAG
>JAJFHR010000070.1 GCA_021775515.1 Hyphomicrobiales bacterium
AGGCCTTCGTTCCGGAATAATCGAATTCGCACGCCTGACCAATTACACTCGGGCCTGCGCCTTTATTCTTTATGCTTTTTATGTCAGTGCGTTTGGGCATTCGCCGTAATTCGCCTGCTTTGAGCAGCCAGGCCGATCTTGATGTTAAAATTACGATTTTGAAGCAGCAATCGGCTGGGTTCCTACACTATGCAGAGCCAGGTTTCCAGTGAGAAATCAGCCAGAGGCCGATTTAGTGGCGTTCAGGTGTGGATTGCGGGCATTTTCCCGCCGCTGCCGCTATCTCGTCCCTATAAATCAACCGGAGCAACGCTGATAAGCGGTACACCTGGTTCATATTTTGATTGCCGGATCGTCAACGAGGTTTTTACTACATCAACATTAGGGGCAGCCGTCAGTTCATTTATGATGAAATCCTGAAAAGCCTGCAGGTCGGGTGCGACGCACTTGAGGGCGAAATCCACCTCCCCCGACAGCATATGACACTCCCGGACAATCGGCCATGTGCCCACGGTTTCTTCAAAGGCCAACAGATCTGCTTCAGCCTGACTGTGCAGCCCCACCATCGCAAATGCGGTTACGTCGAAGCCCAACAGCTTTGCATCAAGTTTGGCCCGATAGCCGGTAATCATTCCAGCATCTTCCAGCGCTCGTACCCGACGCAAACACGGTGGCGGAGAAACGCCAACGCGGGCGGCCAACTCGACATTTGTCATACGCCCATCGCTCTGGAGTTCAGCGAGGATCATCCAGTCAATGTTATCAAGCTTTACCTTGACCATATATGTTACATCTCCTAGAGGTGACAGGCCCTGACTTTAGCCACTGTCATAAAAGCCTAACACGAATAAGGCTCAATTTTATAACATTACCAGCAGGTGGTATATTCGATCCACGGTTCAGGGCTCACGACACGCCGAAAAATGTTATCAGGCTTATAATTTACATGCTCTTCAATTCATCATCAAACCTAACAGAAAAAAACGAACGCCACGATCAATTGAAAGGCAAACGAGCCTGGATTGTTACAACTGGTCGGGCGGGAGAAAATTCTCAATGCCTGGGAGTTGCCGAGGCCCTGGGTCTCGAAATTGAATTCAAGACCATCTCACCACCTGCTCCGTGGCGCTATCTGGCACCCTGGGGACCAACGCCACCAGGGGCTGGCATTGGCTCAAGCTCCGGACAATTTTCAACCCCGCTGCCTGAAATCATTTTAGGCACCGGCCGCCAGGCCGTTCCCTATATCCGCGCCCTTCGTAAACTGGCCTCAAAAAAAACCCTACCGGTTTTTCTGCAAAACCCCGGTGCCGGTAACAAGGTAGCTGATTTGATCTGGATTTCCGATCATGACCGAGGCCATCTCAGCGGTGAGAATGTAATCTCCACTCTAACGGCTCCCCACCGCATAACCGCCGATTGTTTGAGGCAAGCCCTAAAAACCGCAAAGCTGGATACCGCTGGGCTGACAAGACCCTGCATTGCTGTTTCAGTTGGCGGAAACAACTCAGTTTATAAATTCAACAGCGCAACTTGCCAAAGGTTTGCACAACACCTCGCCAAACTAGCTCAAAGTGGCCTGAGTTTTCTGGTCACGCCCTCACGCCGGACCGATAAAGAAATAATCAACGTTATCCACTCTGCAATAAGCAGCGCACCTCACCGTATATGGGATGGCGCGGGCCACAATCCCTATTTTGAGTATCTTGCTTATTGCGATGCCGTTATTGTAACGGCTGATTCAGTGAACATGACCGGTGAAGCCATCGCAACGCAGAAACCGGTATATATATTTGAGCCGGACGGAGGATCGCGAAAATTTAAACATTTTCACGATCAGCTTCAACAACGGGGCATTACAAGGCCCTTTGACGGCACCATCGAAACCTGGCGCTACGAGCCATTGGATGCAACACAAGAGATTGCGCGCGAAATTGAAATGCGGTGGCACCAAAAACAAAGCGAAACAACGTGAAGGCCAATAAGTAATGAGTTTTCTGGACATAGATGCATTACAACGGGCAACACCGGTCAGCGATCCTTTCAATTATGTTGTCGTGCCTGAGTTCATTCGCACCTCCCGGCAATCACAGGCGATCGACAGTTTTCCGCAAATTAGCCAGGGCGGTTCTTTTCCGCTTATCAGCCTTGCGCTCAACCCGGCTTTTAACTCGCTTCTTGAGGAGCTGGATGGAGAGGCCTTTGAACAGGCGGTAGAGGAAAAATTCGGCGTCGAGCTTAAAGGAAAGCCAAAGCTGTTCAGCTTGCGCGGCTATTGCAGAAGCAAAGACGGTAAAATTCACACTGATTCCAAAGAAAAGATCATCACGGTTTTGCTTTACATAAATCACGAGTGGACAGAGCCCGGCGGGCGTTTAAGGCTGCTAAAGAGCAATAATTTGAATGATTATGTGGACGAGGTCGCTCCCGACAACGGTACCCTCTTGATTTTTCGCCGCTCAGACAACAGTTTCCATGGACACGAACCTTTTGAAGGCAAGAGGTGCAGCATTCAGTTGAACTGGCTGACAACGGATCAACGGCGCAGATTTCAGACCATGCGGCACAGTTTATCCGCCAAACTGAAAAATCTCACGGGCCGTGGTTAACAGATTAGGTTTTCGAAGGTTGGAATATTTAGGTGACATCAGGTTCGCCTAGCAATGATATCAGGACAGGTCATGAGCGCAAAACATTCAAAAGTTATTATTGTAGGATCAGGCCCGGCTGGATATACCGCCGCGATTTATGCCTCCCGCGCAATGCTGGAACCTACCTTAATTCAAGGGATCCAACCTGGTGGCCAGCTCACCATCACCACCGATGTAGAAAACTATCCCGGTTTTGCCGAGGTCATACAGGGACCATGGCTCATGGAGCAAATGCAGGCTCAGGCTGAAAATGTCGGGACAATTATGGTCCAGGACCACATAAACCAGGTGGATCTCAAATCCACACCGATCAGCCTGACAGGTGATTCGGGAAACCTCTACACCTGCGATGCTCTCATCATTGCCACCGGTGCACAGGCTAAATGGCTTGGCTTGCCCTCTGAGCAAAAGTTCCAGGGGTTTGGTGTTTCAGCCTGTGCCACCTGCGATGGCTTTTTCTATCGCAACAAACAGGTCGCCGTTATCGGCGGCGGTAATACCGCTGTGGAAGAAGCTCTGTTTTTGACAAATTTTGCCGACAAAGTCACACTCATTCACCGGCGGGATGAATTACGCTCTGAAAAAATTCTACAGCACCGCCTGTTCAACCATGAAAAAATCGAAGTTTTGTGGGACACGGTTCTTGAAGAGGTTGTCGGCACGGACAACCCTCCCGGCGTAACCGGCGTGCGGCTAAAACATGCAAAAACCGGAGAGATTAGCCAACTTGCTGTAGACGGTGTATTTATCGCCATCGGTCATGCACCGGCAACGGAACTTTTTTCTGACCAGTTGGAGACAAAAACCGGCGGTTATATTGTAACAGCCCCCGATTCCACCGCGACTTCAATCCCGGGCGTGTTTGCTGCCGGTGATGTGACGGACGACATTTATCGCCAAGCAGTAACTGCCGCCGGCCAGGGGTGCATGGCGGCATTAGAAGCCGAAAAATATCTGGCAGAATTAGGTGCCCGGTCGCAGGCTGCTGAGTAACCATAGCAAACGCATTTTTGCTGATCACAGACCTCTTATCGTGGAGCAATATTTATGGATTGGGATAAACTCAAGGTATTCCACTCAGTTGCGGAAGCGGGTAGTTTTACCCATGCCGGAGAGGTTATTGGCCTGAGCCAGTCAGCCGTCTCTCGCCAGGTATCATCTTTGGAAAAAGACCTCAAGGTACCGCTTTTTCATCGCCATGCGCGCGGGTTGATTTTGACCGAGCAGGGCGAACTGCTGTACCGCACTGCACATGAGGTATTTACCAAGCTGGAATCAACGCAAACAATGCTGCGCGATTCCAAGGACAAACCTTCCGGTGATTTGCGCATTACGACGACCGTAGGTCTCGGCGCCAATTGGCTGACCCCGCGATTGTCGGAGTTTATCGAGCTTTATCCCGACATTCGCGTTCATCTCCTGTTGGAGGATTCTGAGTTGGACCTTGGCATGCGCCAGGCAGATGTTGCCTTGCGGTTACGCAAACCTGTGCAGGCCGAATTAATCCAGCGAAAACTCTTTACTGTGCATTTTTATATTTATGCCTCTCCTGGATATATCAACAAGTACGGAGCACCGAAATCTGTCGAAGACCTCGACAATCATCGCATTATTACCTTTGGCAGCATGACCCCGCCCTATCTGCAAAATATTAACTGGCTGGAAAATCAGGGGCTAAACGGTGGCAAACCCCGCAAACCCATCCTCAGTGTCAACAGCGTTGACGGCATAAAACGAGCCGCTCAAAACGGTATTGGCATCGCCGCCTTGCCAAATTACATCGTTCGCGATGAAGGAAAAGCCGGCCTGATAAAGATTTTAACTGAGATTGAAACACCAAGTTTTGATACCTATTTTGTCTACGCAGAAGAAATACGAAATTCCGCCCGCATGATCGTATTTCGTGATTTCCTGCTTTCGAAGGCAAAACAATGGTCGTTTTAAAGCGAAATATTGTTGTAAAATCAATAGGTTAAAGCTATGCATTTTTTGCATATCTCTTATGCGCAATAGGCTCTTGTGATTCGGGTTAAGAATAGGCAAATTTACATCAACACGATCATTGATCGGAAGTTAGACGAAACGCTTCTCCTCCCTCCCCCTAAAGACGCGTTTCGTAAGTAGACCTGCCCTCCCTCCCAGCTGGTCGGTCTGCGGCGCCTGAATAAGGGCGCTCTTATTAAAGAAACCGGGCGCGCCCAAATGGCGAGCCCGGTTTTTTTATTGTCCGGCTTCCAGACTGAAAGATGAATTCGATCTAATAAAAGATCCGCTGGTTGGCCATGTCTTTGTATAAATGCGCTACTTGCTCGCCATAGCCGTTAAACAGCTGCGTCGGGATGCGATCTGATCCCGCACCAAGCACACGCTCGGTTGCCTGTGACCAGCGGCGATGAGGAACCGCGGGATTGACGTTGGCCCAAAAACCATACTCGCTAGCCTGGATTGCCTCCCAAAGGCCCTTGGGACGTTTAGAGGTAAAGGTAAAACGCACAATCGATTTAATTGATTTAAATCCATATTTCCACGGAACAGCGAGCCTTAAAGGTGCGCCGAACTGTTTGGCGGCGGGCTTGCCATAAGCCCCGGTAACCAGCAATGTCAGGTCATTTGTCGCTTCAGCCAGGCTTAGACCCTCAACATACGGCCACGGATACCAGCCCTGACGTTGCCCGGAGGCAACCTTGGGGTCAAAAAAAGTTTCCATACGGATAAATTTTGCCGATGACAGCGGTTTGGCCAGTGCCACCAGATCTTTCATCGCAAACCCAGTCCACGGAATTGTCATCGACCAAGCCTCCACACACCGGTGCCGGTAGAGCCGTTCTTCCAGTGTCATTTTACGGATAAGATCGTCAATGCCAATTTTAAACGGCGTTTCCACTTCGCCGTCAATGGTAACCTCCCAGGGCCGGGTTTGCAGTCGTTGGGCTGCTTTCGAAAT
>JAJFHR010000008.1 GCA_021775515.1 Hyphomicrobiales bacterium
GAGTAATCACTAACTAAATAATCGCGACCCGCCAAACGGCGGTCGAGAACACCGTAAAGTCGTTTTGCTTCATTAAGGTAACGCTCTTCGGAATACTCGCTCTTGCCCTTGTTGAAATGTACAAAGTGATGAACCTGACCCATCATGGGACCGACCCCGCCCATCTGCCACATCAGCCATTCAATTGTCTGCCAACGGACAGTGGGGTGAGTAGACATAAATTTTCCGCTTTTTTCAGCGAGATAAAGTAAAATTGCACCAGATTCCATTAAAGAGATGCCGGTATCATTATCGACAATTGCCGGTATCCGGTTGTTCGGAGAAATCTTGAGGAAGTCAGCGCCGAATTGTTCGTTTTTGCTAATATTTATTGGGTGAACCGTATAATCGACACCAAGCTCTTCAAGCATGATCGATACTTTACGACCGTTTGGTGTTGACCAGGTATAGAGATCAATCATTGGGGTTTGCTCCGAATTTCATATGTGGTGCTTCCAAATAGCATATGTTCGGCTCCGGGTAAGGGGTGGCGATACATTTTATGTAAAAAATGTGATCACTTAATATTGAAGCCCGCCGGAGTTGCCGACGGGCTTGACTGTGCAAAATTCTGTTGGGAAGAGGTGATAGGCGTCGAATTTTGCGCCTGGCTTAATTTATGTGCCGATACCCAAATATTAAGAAGGCAGCCGAGATCAGGCAGCTATTCCCGTTTTTTCGCGCTGGTCAAAGGCGGTTGAGCGGTAATATTCTTCGGCCGCGGCGACGCCCGAGCCGGGCTTGATGTCGATATTAACGTCGCGCATGGCCATTTCACACCCCGCCAGAGCACTCATGATCATCAATTCGTTCAAGGCTCCGAGGTGGCCAATCCGAAACACTCGTCCGGCTACCTTGGAAAGGCCGGTGCCAAGAGACAAACCATAGGTGAAATAGGCGCGCTCGATGACCTCGACGGCGTTTTTGCCTTCCGGAACATAGATGGCACTGACCGTATCTGAGTACCACTTTGGCTCTTTTGCACACAGGTCAAGCCCCCAGGCTTTAATCCCGCGACGCACACCTTCAGCTAGCCGGTAGTGGCGGGCAAAGACGTTTTCCAAACCTTCTTCCAACAGAAGGTCAATTGAGGCCCGCAGACCTCGCAACAGCGTCGTTGGCGGTGTATAGGGAAAATATCCGTCTTTGTTCATTTTGCTCATATCGGCAAAATCAAAAAACGTCCGGGGAAATTTTGCTGAGGCTTGTGCGGCCAGAGCTTTTTGACTGACCGCGACAATGGCCAGCCCGGTGGGCATCATGAAACCTTTTTGCGATCCGCTAACCGCACAATCAACGCCCCATTCATCCATTCTGAAATCGACGCTGGCAATGGAACTTACGCCGTCAACAAACAGCAGCGCTGGGTGGCCGGTATTATCCAAAGCTTTTCTGACACCGGCAATATCGCTGGCAACACCGGTTGCGGTTTCGTTATGGCAAGCTAAGACGGCTTTAATCTTATGGTCTTTGTCGCGCGCCAGAGCCTCGTGGTAGAGTTCAAGCGGCACGCCTTCTCCCCACTCAACATCAATAACTTCAACATCGAGGCCGTGGCGCTGGCACAGGTCTACCCACAGATGCGAGAACTGCCCAAACCTGCTGGTCAATACTTTGTCGCCTGGCGACAGGGTGTTGGTGATCGAGGCTTCCCATCCTCCGGTTCCTGAACTGGGAAAAATAAACACCTGGCCGGTTTTAGTTTTAAACACCTTCTTCACATCAGCAAATAGTGGCAGCGTAAAATCGGCAAAATCCGGCGCCCGCATGTCTTCCATGGGAATGTTGATGGCTTGGCGAATTTTTTCGGGCACGTTGGTGGGGCCGGGGATAAAAAGTGCGCGTTGTGCAGTCATCGATCTTCCTCGTTGCTTCAGGGCCAGCCTTCAGAACTGCTGACCGTGCCAGGCACTCCACCTGGAGGGCAGGGGCATTTGGTCTTAAACTTGTGCCTTTACAATTCATCGAAGTTTACGATTTTGGGATGTGGCAAGCTGACGCGGGGCTGTTAGACCAACCTTTTCCAAGGATTTCTTAAAAAAACTACCCTGATAACATATTGATATAAAAAAGTTTAATTTGGTGTTGGTTGGGTTTTTCCGCATTATGGAAAATGATACCCAAAATGGCTCAGGATACCTGCAAGGTTCAGTCTTGCTCCAATCGAGACAATGTTTACGGGCTTTTACGCGCCGCTTTTTAGTGCTTCAAAGCCGCGTTTGCACTGTTGTGTGTCCGGGAATTTGGTATAGTTGGCGATATTTTCGGTTTGAAAAACCAACCTGGATATGGGGCATATGGCAAAATATTCGATAATGTACTGGCAGGAAATTCCTTCTTTAGTGGAAGCGCGGGCGGGCAGGGACAAAGCAAAACGCCAACTCAGTGAGCGGTTTCAGGAATTAATTGATATGGCTGCCATGCGCAGAAAACTTGACGGGTCTGATGACTATCTCCTGCACTGGCGCAAGGGCGACTGGCAGGAGCGCGACGGCTCTGCAGACCAGGTTGTGAGCGCGGTTGGAGCCGAGATTGAAGCTGAATTTGAAAGTATCAAAAAAGCAGTGCTCGACATTACTGCATAGAGTTTTCAAACAAGGGACATAATGGACAGCTTTAATCCCAACACCAGAGATGATGCAGCGGCGGCGGCTGGGAAGAATACTTATGGAAGTCATGAGGTATTCTGGCCGCATGATCTTGTGATCCGCCCGGATCGTTTGTTGCGCTTGCATGGTTATCGGGACCTCAAAAAAGTGCGCCCGGTGATTGTTGCAACGGCTGAAGATATCGCGCTTCGAACGGAGGGGATGGTAAGTCCCGAAGTTCACTATAAGCGCCTTAGAATTAGCCGGTGCGACCAAGACGGTCTGGTTTTGGAAAATGGCTCGCAATTCAACAACCTCGCTTTTGAGAAATATCTTAGCGGGGTGGTTGAGGTCGTGGTTTTTGTGATGACTTTGGGAAACGCGCTTGATGAAGAATCGCGCGTCGTAATGGAGAAGTTCGAACCTCTTGAGGCGCTGTTTTTAGAAACAGCAGGATGGCTTGGTATTGAATGGACGACAAAACGTTTTGGAGATTTTCTGCGCAACGCCGCAAAGGAAAACGGGCTTAGGGTTTCCTGCCGCATGGGGCCGGGCTATAGCTACTCGGTTCAGGGAAAAAAAATTAGCTGGTCACTTGAAGACCAAAAGCCGTTGTTTGATGTCTTCAGCGGCAATAACCTGCCGGTAGAGCTGATGGAAAGCTGTGCCATGATACCTAAAATGTCGCGGTCCGGCCTATTTGGTATCGCGCCGGCAAATTAGCCCGGCTTTAACGCTCAGACGTCGTCTCGATCAGACGAATGACATCGTCGAGTGTGTCGATGGCAATTGCCTCATCGGCGCTCAGTTCGCGGGCAAGTTTTTCTTCAATTGCCAGGAGAAGGCGCATATGCCCGAGACTGTCCCAACGTTCAACTGTTGTTATGGTGGCCTCATCGGGCAGGGCTGAGGCATTTATGCCAAGCGCCTGGGCCAGTAATTCCCGTGCTTGTTGATTAGCGCTCATCTGTGTTGTTGATCCTTTTTGAGCGCCCGCCAGTCCTCACGCATGAGCCCGAAGCGGTATTGGTCAAGCCGGGTGCCATCGATGACCGAGCGAAAATGGTTTTTCAGAATTCCTTCAAGTTGCCAGCCCTGAGCTTTGTAATTGAACACCGCCGGAAAGTTGCGGGCCAGCGGCTTGCCGATTGCTTTTTCGATATTGCGTCGTTCAAAAACATAGTCGAGAAGTGCTGCGCGGGTTTCCAGGACCACTTTTTCGCCCCAATAATCTTTATCGCCGATTACGACGTTGAATATTGCGGCGCGATGTTGGCTGTTGATGTCGATCATGTGAAAGCCGATATGCAAATTCTCTTTCAGCGTGAAAATGCCAATCAGATATCCGTTCAGGTTGTCAAACTGGGAGATGTATCCGGCAAGCTGCTGGGGCGTGAGTCCGGTTGCTGGAATATTCAGCGGCGTTACGACAGCAGGGTCTGCCGACCAGTCCAAATAGCGCTGGGTGACATCGGCGGCAGTAAGGCTGCGAAGCAGAAACCGTGCTGTTTTGATGTTTACGGGTAGTGGCTGTTGTTGCGCCATTGATCAGGTGTCTTCTTTTGTCAGCGTTTCTCGTACCATAGTTCGGCTCAGTTTTCCATGCGTGGTGCGGGGAATTTCATCAACGATGAACCAGCGCTCGGGAATGGCTGTGGGACGCAGCCGCTGTTCACACCATGCCCGCAAATCATCTGATGTTTGAGTAACACCCTTTTTGAGGCATACCGCGACTGCTACCAGTTCGCCGGTAATGCTATCGGGAAGTGCGAATGTGCAGGCCTCTGCTATGTCGGGGTGGCTTTCAAGCAGTTGGTCAATTTCCAGCGGCTGAATTTTGAAACCGGCGCGGTTGATCTCGTCTTTTATCCGGCCGGTGAGCCAGATTTTGCCATCGTCATCTATTCTGCCAAAATCGCCAGTGCGGTACCAGCCGTCCCGAAACGCCGTGCGGGTGAGTTCAGGTTGGAAAAGATATCCGCTCATAACTGCCGCACCCCTGACCAGTATTTCTCCTTCGCCTTGTGGACATGTGCCACCTGAATTAAGGCCGATGCAAGCGGCACCGCCCCACGGTAATCCCACCAATCCCTCTGCCGGGTCCTGGTCGTGTGATGAGGCACCGGCAAACCAGTTTGCCGTCTCGGTCATTCCGTAACAATTGACCACTTCGCAACTGGCCCAGTCAGCGATTTTATTCCAGAGTTCGGGCATGAGAGGTGCAGACCCGACATGGACCCGCTTTAAGGTCGACCGCTTTGGCCGCGGACTGAACCTAAGCACCATTTTCCAGAATGCCGGAACGGAAGTAAAAAAGGTAATCTCGTGCTGGTCGATAAATTTACCTAAACCAGCAGCGATTGCTGTGGCGTTACCGGCTGGGAAGACAACATCGCCGCCGGCAAAAAGCGGGGTTAGAACATTTCCGATCAAACCGTGGCCGAAGTGGGCCGGGAGCAACACCAGGGAGCGCTTGAGGATGGCAGACCCAATTATCTCACGATTGCCCGCCAGACGCGCCTGCAAGGCATTATAGCTTAAAACGACACCTTTGGGTTCTCCCGTGGTGCCGGAAGTAAACAGTATCAGGGCCGCGGTTTCGGGATCGGGTGTGACATCTGTACCATTTGCGGTTTGGCCGTTCGCGGTTGATAGAATTTCGGCCAGTGCATAAACCGGGACCGGAAAAGCCGAATTTGCCACCGCGTTTTCTACAAGTACGAGTTCTGCCTTCGAAAAGCTGATCAATCGCGAGGTTTCGGATTTGGTCAGCGCAGGATCGAGACAGACAACCGTTGCACCAAGAGACCACAGAGCCAGCAGATCGGCGAGGAAATGTGCAGAGCCGCCGTGAACCAGGGCGACAGTGGAACCGGAGGTGATACCTTTTTTGGTAAGAAAGCTGGCCCGGCCGTCAACTTCTAGCGCAAAACGCTGACTTTCCCAACGGATAGCCAGAGCCAGATCATTGATCGCGCCGAAGGGTGTAACAGGCCACAGCATAAGGAAATATTCTGCGATTTTTATCAGCAGCCCGCAAGCCATAGAATATTTCAACAGGCCGGGAGTTAATCAGGCTATGTTTCACTCCAGGAATGCAATACAACAATTTAATGAGCAAAAATCTTATAAATATGGGAAAATCTTATGGCCGCTGAACTCTCGACTTTCGTCAAGTTGGATAGTGTTGACGGTATCTTTGTCGCTGGGAACGGGAAACTTCAGTGTACGGCCATTCGATTGACCGATAACAGCTTGTGTCTGTTCAGCCCGGTGTCTGGCATCGGAAAAAGGGCGATTGAGAGCCTCGAGCAATTGGGGCATGTATCGTTTCTTCTTGCGCCAAATCATTACCACAATAAAGCCCTGCGGCAATATGTGGCGGCTTTTCCCAAAGCAAATCTGTGTGCACCGGCTTATGCCATTTTGAGATTGCAAAAAGTAACGGGCCTGTCCTTCGACAGGCTGGATAATCTGGAAGGCAGGTTAAGCAATAATATGAGCCTTCTCGAACCGCAGGGTCTGAAAACCGGCGAGGTCTGGTTGCGCATTGCGGAAACGGATTTAATCGCCTGGCTTGTGGTTGATGCCTTTAGTGGTGCCGCAGCTAAAAAAGGCGAAACCTTCACAGGTTCACCCGATTTTTTGAAAACTTTCCCAGTCTATGGCGTGGACGATAAGCTCGTTTATACCACTTGGGCACTTAAACAGATTAGATCCGATCAACCGGAAATTATGATTCCCTGCCATGGCTCATCCGTCCGCACCAAGGATCTGCCAAAAAAGCTTGAAGAGATAATCAAAAGCGCTTTTTAAAATTGCCATTATTACAATTTTAGATCGGAGGTCTGTGCAAGGCGAATTCTCAATGTCTTCGCCGGGGATGCAATCTGTTTTGTCGTAATTGACCGCTGAAATACCGCAAATATCAACGACAAAGAAGCGCGCAGCCGATATGGCCAAAGTAGAGCGGTTTAAAAGGTGCTGGCGATGTTACAGGCTTATAAAAATCCCATGGAAGATTTCGAGATAGACGTGAAAAAATCCATCTCCGATTTCATGGCTGGCTACAGTTGTGAAACCACCCCGGAGGCTGCCCGGAAGACCACGCAGTTTCGGGCACTTCTTGAGGCCGGCAGTGAGGTCTACATTACCTCTTTGCCCGGCGCGATTTTAAGTGAAACGGTTGAGACTGCCTTGAAGCTTAGAAACGAGGGGCTGGTTCCCGTTCCACATATTGCGGCGCGCAGTATTACTGATGCCACAATGCTAAACGACCTTCTTGACCAGCTGGTGAGTGAAGCGGCTGTCGACGAGGTTTTGCTTATTGGCGGTGGTCTTAATTCTCCTATCGGTGATTTTTCCGATACCATGCAACTGCTGGAAACCGGGCTGTTTGACCGCTTTAACATCAATCGCATCAATGTAGCCGGACACCCGGAAGGCAGTCCTGATATTAGTGATGAATATATTCTAGCCGCGCTGGCCTGGAAAAATGCTTTTGCCGAGCGCACCGGCGCCGACATGCAGATTGTCACACAATTTTGCTTTGAATCGGCACCTATCATTGCCTGGGATAAGGCGATACAGGCAGCCGGAAACAGGTTGCCGATACGGATTGGCCTGCCGGGTCTGGCAACCATTAAAACCTTGATCAACTACGCCAGATCGTGTGGCGTTGGCCCGTCCATGCGTTTTCTGACCCGCCAGGCGCGCAACCTGACAAAATTATTGACCGTGGCTGAGCCTGATAGGCTTGTAGCCGAACTTGCCGCCTATCAAAGCAATACTCCATCCTGCGGTATTGTTGGTGCCCATATGTTCCCGCTTGGCGGGCTGAAAAGAACCGCCGCATGGTCAAACGCGGTGGCACAGGGCAGATTTGAGCTAAAAAACAAAGGCGGTTTCAGCGTCAATGCTGAAATCAGATGAGTTTCCCGTCGTGAATTTCTGGAAATAGCGTTTGCGCCAAATTCTTATGACGTAGTGTTTTTCGGTTGAACAAGAAATCCGCGCTGCTTGCATCCGTGGTTTTGATCTTGCTTTCTTTATACGAAATTGACAAACTTGTTGCTGGGGATGAGCCGACTGGGGGCTGGGGCAGCTGAGACGTTTGATTTTTACTGCTTGTAGACAAGGCTCTTTTGTTTGGCCACACAACCGCATGCGAGGGCGCGGTCTATGTTGTCGGGGGAGTTTTGATGCAATCGGACCTACAATTTTTCCATAGGAAATTGAAACCAGTGCTCATGAGTGCAGTGGTAATTTTTCTTTCTCCGTCATATGTCACGTTGGCGGAAGAGGGCTCGCATACGGCTGAAAGCAGCTTGTTTGATCTCTACAAAGGCAAGCTGTCCCTGACCCAGAAGAATACTGAAAATATTCTGGCCGAAGTTACCGCGCCTGACAAACAGGGTTATACGAATGTAACCGTCAAAAGCGGCGCGGGCACGCCGATGAAGTTCCGCCTGAATTCCATGTGTCCGAGCGGCACAGGCGGTAATGTGCTTCCGCCGATTACCGAGATTGTTACCAGCGGTGTCCTTCAGGAACTAAGGCTCTTGGGCCCGCGATGGCTGTTTCGAACGACCATCGGATATGACGGAGGTCAAAACAACGATATCACCGTAAATATTCTTAACGATGCTGATATTGCAGCAAAAGGTTTTGCCCCAGCCTCGAGCCTTCCGGCGGGCAAGACATTCGGGCAGGCGCTTAAGGATGACATCAAGGAGCTGGCTCTGGAAAAGTGTAACCAGCGGTTACAGAATGCCAAAAATAATAACTCCGGCATTTCAACCGCCAGTGCGTTTAGTAAATCTGCCGGGATATCACAAATTAGCTGGACAAATTCGAAGGCTCAGCAGAGCTGCCGCCAACAGCGGATTTACCTTGAGGGTCAAAGCGGCAGTGCTGGTCATAATGACATTTTTGAGCGGCAGTTGAACACAAGCAATTTGACGATTGTTGGCAAAATCAAGTGCGTTTCTCCCTTTAAACCACCTGAACCGGCCAGCAATGACCTTGCCATAGGGTTTGGTGTGAAAAGTGCCAGCCTGAATGCATTCCCTAAGTTTTATAAGGGAGCCTGTCCAAAAACGATAAATTTTGGCGGCGGCATTATAACCCAGGGGCAGGGAGAACTGGCCTATCTAATTCTGGACGAAAAAAACCAGATTTATTCATCTAAAATAGTCCAGATTACCAAATCAGGTGAACATAAAATAAATTTCTCCATCCCGTTTAATCTGCCTGGTCCAGCAACGGGGCCCGGTGGTCTTGCGCCTACTCCGGGGGGAACCGGCAACAGCCTTGGTTTGACCACGGGCAATGGCGGCGGTGATCCGGCAGGACCTCAGTTTAAGGCGGATACCGGTGATGACGGCGGTGGCAGCGTGCCGCCAACGGGGCCTTCGAATTTGGCAGGAAATACGGAGCCGCCCAATGTCCGTTCCGGCTGGTACAGAATAAGGGTCATTAAACCGTCTGGATCGAACATTGTGTCCAATACCGCCAATTATAAAGTGATATGCGAAAAACCGCCATTTCAGCCCGGGCTGACGGCGACGCCTCCAACGCAACCGCCACCGCCCAAGCGTGATCTGCCGGTGACCGCAACTCCGGCCCCGGCGGCAGCGTGCGTTGGCGGAAGATGGGCGGCTGGTCAATGCCGATGTCCGCAGGGCCTGCGAGCCAGAAAGGTTGGCCAGAAAGCCTTTCGCTGCATTAGACCAGCGCAACAGATCCGTTGTACCGGCGGTGTTGTGAGGGCTGGTCAATGCCGATGTCCGCGGGGTTTGCGAGCCAGAAAGGTCGGCCAGAACGCCTTCCGCTGCATTAGGCCTGCGCAACAGATCCGTTGCACCGGTGGTATTGTGAGGGCTGGCCAATGCCGATGTCCGCGGGGTTTGCAAGCGAGAAAGGTTGGCCAGAAAGCCTTCCGCTGCATGAGGCCCGCGCAAAAGATCCGTTGCATCGGCGGCAAGCTCAATAGGCTTGGCAGCGGCAAACTCCGCTGTTCCTGTCCGCGAGGCACAAAGCTCGTGCAGGGCAGGTGTCTGCGTCCGGCTGGTTAGAGAATACTCAAATTCGACGTGCTGAGTTTTCTGCAAGATTTGCGGTAAGTAATTTCATGCGTAATCGGTAACAACGGGACGGTTGGCAACTCGCGGATGGGGCGAGTTTTGCTTTGCGGCACAGCTATGGAACAACTATGAAGGGGTCGGAATGGGCGATGTTTGAGAATATTTTATACAGGTTTTGACTTTGGTAAAATTCGCGCGTATAAAGCGTTTTTTCGGGGGGGATTAAATGAATTCAAAGGCAGTAGCTGCCGGTGCGTTTCTTGCGATCGGCTTGGTGGGTTGTGCGTCCATTGTAAAGGGCACCAGCCAAAAATTTCACCATTAAAACCGAGCCGGCTAGTGCCACATGCACGGTGGTTCAAAATAGTAAATCTATTGCAACGGTAGCTTCAACACCTGGAACGATAGTCGTGCCGAAAAGCAAGTATGCACTGACACTTACATGCGACAAACCCGGATTTCAAACGGCTGTTCACGAAATCCCATCGGACGTGGAAGCAATGACTATCGGTAATGTTTTGGTCGGTGGCATTGTCGGGCTGGCGATAGATGCTGGAACCGGAGCCATGAATAAATATGATGCCAATGTTACTGTAACCCTTACTCCCGGTACCAGTTAACCGGAATTCATAGTGGGTTCTATTTTATCAAATATCAGCTACCCTAATGCCGAATGCATTGCCGTTTGGCAGCCTTGATCGTTCCAATTGCACCTATTTTTTTTAATCTAAATGGTGCTTGCCTGAACTTCGGTTGCCAAAGGCCGGGCTGGGAAAAGCGCTGAGTTCTGGTTTATTTTGCTGGGTGGGTTATGCGTCGGCAGAATTTAATTGTACATATATAAACATATCGTTATATCTTTTGGTGGATGGTTCCGGGCACGCATGATGCCGGAAAGAAATTAGACCAGGACCCGACACATATGTCTGACAAGACCGACCAAGATATTGCTGCCACCCTTCGTGAAATTGCGGCTCAACGCATTCTCGTGATGGACGGGGCAATGGGGACACAGATCCAGGACCTCAAACTTGATGAGGCAGGATATCGCGGCGAGCGCTTTAAGGACTGGAAGCAGGACGTTAAAGGCAACAACGATCTCCTGATCCTGTCCAATCCTGATGCCATCCGGAAAATACATGAAAATTATCTCGATGCAGGTGCCGATATCGTCGAGACCAACACATTTTCCGCAACCTCCATTGCCCAGGCAGACTATGGCATGGAAGACCTGGCCTATGAGCTGAATTTACAGGGAGCCCGCCTCGCACGTGAAGCTTGTGCTGCGGTAATGGCCAAAGATGAGAGCAGAAAATGTTTTGTCGCTGGTGCCCTGGGCCCGACTAACCGAACGGCGTCAATTTCTCCGGATGTAAATAATCCTGCCTACCGGGCAGTTACCTTTGATGATCTCAGTGCCGCTTATACCCTAGCTGCCACCGGCCTTATAGAGGGTGGAGCCGACATTCTTCTGGTTGAAACGATTTTCGACACTTTGAATGCGAAGGCGGCGATTTTTGCCATACACGAAGCGTTTGATGTCACCGGAATTCGGTTGCCAATTATGATTTCGGGCACGATTACCGATCTTTCTGGGCGCACGCTTTCAGGGCAGACACCGACGGCCTTCTGGCATTCTATCCGCCATGCCAACCCGCTTGCTGCTGGACTTAATTGTGCGCTGGGGGCCAAAGAGATGCGCCAGCATGTGGATGAGATTTCGCAGGTCGCCGACACGTTAGTGTGTGCCTATCCCAATGCCGGATTGCCAAATGAGTTTGGTGAATATGATGAAAGTCCCGCAGCAACGGCTGAGATGCTGGGTGAATTTGCCCGCAGTGGACTGGTCAATATTGTTGGCGGCTGCTGTGGCACAACACCTGATCACGTACGGGCAATTGCGCAAGCGGTTGACGGTGTTGCGCCGCGCAAAATACCACACATTGAACCTTATTTAAGACTGTCCGGATTAGAGCCGTTTACGCTGACGCCTGAGACAAATTTTGTCAATGTCGGCGAGCGGACAAATGTCACCGGCTCGGCCAGATTTCGCAAGCTGATTACCGAAGGTGATTATAACGGTGCGCTGGATGTTGCGCGCCAGCAGGTCGAAAACGGTGCTCAGATTATCGACATCAATATGGACGAAGGCATGCTCGACTCGGAAGAGGCGATGGTCCATTTTTTGAATCTTATCGCTGCCGAGCCAGATATCGCCAAAGTTCCGATAATGCTGGATTCGTCAAAATGGTCGATCATTGAAGCCGGACTGAAATGTATCCAGGGCAAGGGCGTGGTTAATTCCATCAGCCTTAAAGAAGGTGAAGAGGCGTTTATTGAGCATGCCCGCAAGGTGCGCCGCTATGGTGCCGCGGTGGTTATCATGGCCTTTGACGAAGACGGCCAGGCAGATTCGACAGAGCGCAAATTTGAAATTTGCAAGCGCTGTTATGATATTTTGACCACGCAGCTTAATTTTCCGCCGCAGGATATTATCTTTGATCCCAATATCTTTGCCGTTGCAACCGGCATGGAGGAGCATAACGGCTATGGTGTAGCCTTTATTGAGGCAACCCGGCTCATCCGCGAAAACCTGCCCCATGTTCATGTCTCGGGCGGTCTGTCAAACCTGTCGTTCTCGTTTAGAGGTAATGATCCGGTGCGCGAGGCCATGCATTCGGTCTTTCTCTACCATGCCATAAAACTCGGCATGGATATGGGCATTGTGAATGCCGGGCAGATAACGATTTATGATAATATTCCCAAAGAGTTATTGGATCTGGTTGAAGATGTGGTCTTAAATAGAAGACCTGATGCCACCGACCGCCTTTTGGACAAGGCTGAACAATTCAAAAGTGGCAAACGCACACAAAAGGTGGTTGATCTGTCGTGGCGTGAAAACACCGTTGCAGCCCGCATTGCCCATGCGCTGGTAAACGGAATTACCGAATTTATTGAGGCCGATGTCGAAGAAGCCCGCCACGAGTTTTCGCGTACTTTAGAAGTTATCGAAGGCCCGTTGATGGACGGTATGAACGTCGTTG
>JAJFHR010000071.1 GCA_021775515.1 Hyphomicrobiales bacterium
AAATAGGAGGTTGTTATGACAATTAGATCGGTTCTTCCCTCGGTATGGAAAGAAAACGAATGGCCGCGGTTATTCGGTAATCTGCACAATGAAATCGACCGGGTGTTTCAGGATTTTTCAACCGCTGGAGCATTTCCGGTATTGCGTACTGGTGGCGATCTGAATTTGACACCTGATGTTAACGTTGCCGAGACTGACAAAGCGTTGGAAATCACCGCCGAACTGCCAGGTGTCGATTTGAAAGACGTCGATGTTAAAGTGACCGACAACAGGATTATCATTCGCGCCGAGAAAAAAGTGGAAGAAGAAGACAAATCAAAGGATTACCACATTGTCGAACGGTCCTACGGAAAATTCCAACGTTCAATGTTATTGCCCGTAGACGTGGACACCGACAAGGTGGAAGCCAAATTCAAGGACGGTATTTTGACGGTTACACTGCCAAAAACAACCGAAGTAGCCGAGAAAAGCCACAAGGTTAAAATCAAGGCAGCCGCCTAACCAAAAATATCCCAAATATCCCAAATATATGGACGCCGCTAAGCAGCGGCGTCCATTGATTTGTCTAGGAAGTTCGTTGTCAAATTCGAGTTAACGCCTCGGCTATTTTAACCGGGTAGCTGTTTTGACCTGGAATGTGCGGGTTATACCATCATGTTCCCGAATTGAGACGTATTCGCCCGGCCGGAACCGTTCATCGCCGAACCGGTAGCCGGCTTCATCATTATCTTCGTCACCGTGAATGTCGTAGTGAAATGCCCATGATCCGCCGGGTTTACGGATGAGATGTCCGATTTCGCGCTCTTCAGAGCCCCAAAACCTGGTGACCCGGCATTCTTCGCGATGGGTCCGCCAATCTTCAATGATAATTCGATCATCATTATCAAGCGGAGCTACAAACACATACCCATGTTCAGAACTGCCACCAGGAAAATCCGGATCACGGGCGAGATCAAGTCGTATTTTTTTCATCGTCATATTTATACCTATGCTCCTGACATGACAAAATTTCAAAGAAGGCTAATGTCCTTCACTACTATATGATGGTTGAGAATATAATCACACAACCCTACCCTTGTAACTTTGATCAAAGTCAACTTTTTAAACTATGAAACACCCTATTTTTTCCACATCGGAAAAGCAGGTTCGCCCCCTTCCTTGCGCAATTAAGCTTGTTCCTACGGCTAATTTGGGACGTCTCTTGACCCATATCAATACTGGATCCGGCTAAAAATGAAATATTAAAAAACTGAAACACGGAGGTGGAGATGTTCAAGAATATTCTCGTTCCGATTGACCTGGAACATGCCGATAAAAGCAAAGCCATGATCGAGATGGCAAGGCAACTGGTGGATCAAAGTGGCGGTCAAATGACACTGATCAACGTGGTGCCGCAGATGCCGCCGTTCGTCGAAGTGGAATTTCCCTCAAGCCTGCATGAGCAACTTTTGGAAAGTGCCCGGGTGGGGCTTGAAAAAATCGCCGCAGAGCAAAAACTCCCGTCATCGACAACAACAAAAATTGCTTATGGGAGCCCGGGTACGGAAATTGTAAAAACAGCGGCGGAGGATGAAGCCGATCTGATTATTATCGCCTCGCACCAGCCGGGGATGTCTGACTATCTGCTTGGATCAGTCGCCGGCAGAGTCGTTCGCCACGCACATTGTACGGTCATGGTACTCAGGTAAAATTGCAGTTGACGAACCGGCGCGATGAAATGTTGTGGGCTTTTGGTGGTTATTCTTGCTGAATATGGAAGTGAAAGACTTTCGAAATGATCTGCCATTTGTCATCGACCCGGCTCAGGGTAGGCAGGTCTATAAAATCTTTTGGCGGAACAGCACTCTCCAGGCGCACGGTTGTTTTGATTCAAATTAATTTGGCCCTGCAGACTAAGGACGTGGTGATTTTTGACCTCGATCAAGGACGCAAGCCGTTGTCATCAACATAGTACGATCATTAGTTTTTATCCCTTTAAAAAAGGTCGTCCGCGATGCTAGATTCTGTGCACAGCCGCGATGAGTTTGACAAAACCGGCACTGGCAACGGCAGTCAATCTACTGACTATCATGGCCATTTTTTCCTTGAGGATGTGCCGTATCAAACGGTTTCAATAATAAATATTCTGGAAGGCGAAATGTTGGCCTCATGCCCGATTTTGGTTATCTCCAGCGGGGCGATTGGCCTGCAACATTTTCTTAAGGATGGCAGAAGGTCTATCTCCGATATTTTTCTTGCAGGCGAAATTCTCGACTTCAGACATATGGGAGTGTCCAACGGCACATTGATCTGCCTTTTGTCCGGTGAAGCCAAACTTTTCGAAGCGGAAATTTTCGATAGATTTCAGCAGAAAAACCCGCATCTAAGAGCTGCGCTAACGGCCAACCATTTCAGGCATAACCGTTTTACGGCCAGCCATTGCGTGGATCTGGCGCTAAAATCGGCTACTGAAAAACTTGCTTCCTTCATATTCGAATGCCGCAGCCGGCAAATGATTGCCCACGGACAGAAAATTCGTTTGATATTGAAGCGAATTGATATCGCCGATTATATGGGCCTGAGACCAGAAACACTTTCCAGAGCGTTTACCAAGCTTATACAGCGAAAGTTGATCGCCTATGACGACCGTAATCACATTCACATTTTGAATGAGCCGTTGCTGCGGCAGATTGCAAATGGAGCTACGGTGGAACTTGGATGCACGGCATGAACATCAACACGGTTTTGGAACCTGGGCAGGACGAAGTGGCATGTTGCTCATCCGGGCAATTAATCCCGATTGATCTGGCAATCCGCACAGGGATCGACCTTGCCTTACCCGTTGATGGCGAAGAAATCGTAGGTTTGGCTGCGGCTCACGGCCGTATTGTTTCCGGTGATATTTGTGCCGGATTGCCGTTGCCGAATTTCGACAATTCCGCCATGGATGGCTATGCGCTCAACACCACCAGATTGGCTGACAACGGACCTCACCGGCTCAAGATCACCGGCCGAATGGCAGCCGGCGATGAGGATATTTCAAACCTTCAGGGCGTGCCTGAGGGCGCCTTGAGAATATTGACCGGTGCACCAGTTCCCGCGGGTTATGATGCGGTGATCATGCAGGAAAAGTGTTCTGTTGAGAACAACGGGATTATTTTTGATTACCCACCGCGGATAGGCGCAAATATTCGCCGATGTGGGGAAGATTGCCGGCCCGGAGAAACGATTATTTCTCGCGGCACCCGCCTTGATGCCCGCCAGATATCACTTCTGGCAGCTCAAGGTTTCAGCGAAGTTTGCGTACGCCGTAAAGTGCGGGTGGCGATTTTTTCAACGGGAACGGAACTGAGCCTACCCGGTCAACCGCTGGCGCCGGGTCAAATCTACAATTCCAACCGATACGTACTTGCCAGCCAGTTGGATTTACCGTTTGTCGAGATTATCGATTTTGGCACGATTAAGGACGACCCGGATTTGCTCAAGGCAGCCATGGTGGAGGCGACGGAAAAGGCTGATATGGTAATCACCACAGGCGGTGTATCGGTTGGCGATGAAGATCATATGCCAGATATGGTGACCCAGCTTGGCGGCACGTTGCACATCACTAAAGTTGCCATCAAGCCGGGCAAACCGGTTACCATCGGCACGATTGGCAAAGTTATTTATCTCGGCCTTCCGGGTAATCCGGTAGCCGCCTATATTAACCAGTTGCTGATCGGTCGCGGAATTATCGAAAAGCTCTCCGGGGCTGAGCCGCAATCCGTGGCCAGTTATCCGGCAATCGCACGATTTAGCCGCAAACGCTCATCAGGGCAGCAGGAATATGTGCCAGCTCAGATTGTGAACCGGACAACCGATGGTGTTTTGGCGGTGAAGATTTTCGAAAATGCCGGATCAGCCAAACTGCTGCCGCTTGCCCGATCGGACGGATTTATCGTCCTGCCTGCCGGCATGTCGTCAGTCAATCCGGGTGATGTTCTGCAATTTATCCCGCACTGACGTTTTTGGACAGGCTGGTTGAAACCTCACACAAGTAACCATTGACTTCTTTGGCAGCCTTGCGCGCCTGGGCAATGCAATTGGCAATTGAAACACCACCGAGATAATTTCCGGTCAGATAAAGACCTGGCCGGCGCAGGCTTAGCCCTTCAAGTGTTTTTACCTTTTCAGAATGGCCAATCTCATATTGAGGCAGGCTGCGGGCCCATTGGCGACACCGTGAAACCACCGGGTCACCGCGAATTCCCAACAGGTCCGACAGCTCTTTTTGGACCAGCGGAACAAGTTCATCGGATTGTATGCAGGCCGCCTCACGATTGCGGCTGCCACCTACATAAGCGGCGAATGATACAAATCCTTGCGGCGCCCGATTGGCAAACATAGTGGAAAAAAATTGTGTCCCAGTGATAATGCCGCCCACATCCTTCACGCTCAAAAACCCCAGACTGTCTAACGGATGGTCTACCTGCTTGTGGGCAAAGGCAAAAAACACCACGCTCATCGGCGGTGCTTCGATATTAGATGCCGCTGTCGCTGCTGCATCATCAAGCGGCTCGAGCAATCCCGCGGCGACGTGGGGTTGAACAGCAAGAACAACAGATTTTGCGGATACGGTCCCTTGCCGGTAAGTCTTAACTTCATAACCACCCGGTGTGTATGATACTGATTTGACAGCCACCCCGGTTTTCACTCTAGTCATTAAATTCCCAGCAAGTGCTTGCGGCAATGCCGCAACTCCATTGCGAAAGGAAAATAGTCGTTTTCCCGGCTCGCTATTGCGCTTTGCATGAATAATGCCGCGGGTAATGGAACCATAACGTTGTTCCATTTCGGTCAATTTTGGAAATGTGGCTGCCACAGACAGGCGATGAGAATCGCCCGCCAGCATTCCGGCGGCGAGCGGATCCATAACCTTATCGGCAAACTCCCTGCCAAAGCGCCGGGCGGTAAATGCGTGGATGGTCTCATCTGTCAAATCGCGTTTGGGTGGCCGCAGCATTTCAGACAAAACCGCCAGGCGGCCGCCCCACGACAAATATGGTGACAAAAGAAAACCGGCCGGGTGAATTCTGACACCATGCAGCCTGCCCTCCTCGCGCAAATATCGCTTGCGCACATCATCGCTAAGATCGACCCGCTGACTTTCAATACCGAGTTCTCTTGTTAACTCAATGGCTTGTGGAACCATAGTGTTGAGAGTGGTGGGACCATGTTCCATCAAAAAACCATTGATGCGCTCCGAAATAGCATTTCCGCCAATTTGCTGCTGACGCTCAAGTACGATGACGTTGCGGCCCTGACGCTGCAGATCATAGGCGGCTGTGAGGCCGGAAATGCCGCCACCGATTATGGCAACATCATAAGTCATACCTGTACCGGTTTTTTTATACCGGGCGGCATGCCATTTTTGAAACGCTCTTTGGCCAGGCGTGAAATGTCATCAGCAGTTACAACCGAACGGCCCATAGAGCGGACATCGGCCTCGACCCGTTTTTTGACCATGCGGCGGACAAAGCCCGGTACGCGAATAATTCTTTGCTCAGCCTCACTGGTCCATTTTAGCGCGGCGGTAGCCGGCATTAGCGTTTCAACAATCGCACCACCTTGTGGTTCATACGAACAGAGAAAATCCTCTCCCATCAGATTATCGAAGCGTGCAAGCGGGCGGGCGCGGCAACCGCCACACAGTTTTTGGAATTCACACGCACCGCAACGCCCTTCAAGTTTGGGCTGGCGCAGGGCATTGAAAATTTCAGCATCACGCCAAATGTCGGCAAAGCTTTTTTCGCGCACGGAACCGCCGGAGGTCTCCATATAGGGACAAGGCGTAACCTCACCTTCGGGTGTTACACGTGCATAGCGTGTGCCGGCGATACAGCCTCCCGCCTCATAACCATGGGCCATGGTGATTGGCCATTCCGGATCAAGTTTCATCGCCAACCGTTTGAAATGGGGCGCACATTTAGCTCTTACCATCAGCTGTTTTTCTTCATGAGCGGCCAAGACAACGCGTTCGAGAACCTTGTCGTAATTCTCAAGAGAGATATCGGTGTATTTTTCGCCACGGCCGGTGCAAACCAGAAAAAACACATTAAGAACCAGCGCACCGGCATCACGCGCAAAGGCGATCATGTCATCAATCTCATCGGCTGTATGATCGGTGACCGAGAAATGTATCTGGAAGGCCAAACCTTCATCCCGGCAAGCGTCAATAGCAGACATTGTTTTAAGCCAGGCCCCCTTGCGTCCGCGAAAGTCATCGTGTTTTTGCGGGTCAAGTGAATCGACACTCAAGCCAATTCCGGCAACACCGGCGCTTTTGAGGCTCTGAATACGTTTGCGCGTTAACGATATGCCATTGGATCCGATAACGACCATAAGACCCAAACCGCTGGCATGGGCGGCAAGTTCTTCCAGGTCCTTGCGCAACAGCGGCTCACCGCCCGTCAATACGATCATGCATTCCGGGCCGACGGCCGCGATGTCATCAATAGTCCGTTTTAGCTCATTGGTAGACAATTCATCTGTACTACCGTTTTTCAAAATTTCCGCATCAAGGTAACAATGCGCACAAGAAAGATTGCACCGTTTGGTTAGATTAAGCGCAACAAGAAACGGGGCATCGACGGGATTATTCATTGGACCGCTCGGTTGCATCAGGCTCGGTGCACATAGCCTTTCGCGCTTCGGCAAATCCACGTTCTGCCACCTCGCCGTCGACCCGGGTGTGACCGGTTGCGCGAACGTAGGTTTCAATGGTCTCGCGCGCCTTGTTGCGGAACGGTTCAGGCACGCGTTGAAGTCGTGCAAGGTATGCCGCAGCCCAGTCGAGCCGGGGTTGTGGCGGCGGCGAGATTTCGCTTAAAAACGGCTCGATATGTTCGGGAGATACTTCCGCAGAGGCATCACGGCGGGCCGCTTTTTCAGCTCTCAAGCGGATATTTTCCTTTAAGGCCTCGTCTTTAATTGTGCCGAGCAGGGCCGTTGCCGTTTGCTTCCAGACAAGTTTTTCAAAACTGGCACTTAGCGGTATTTCATCCTCACCTGAGTTGGCCCCGGGCATCATCTTTTTCATTACATCTTCAACAAACCGGCTGGTAATGAAGGTATGGCCTTCTGCATGGGCCCGACGAATGACTGTGGTCCGGGCAATGCCGCGGACAAAATCCGGGGCGCGTGACATCATGGCATCGGCCTCTTCGGACCACATGATGGTTTCTTCGGCAATAACATCGAGTGGTGGATAGTGGGTTGCCTGACCAATCCAGATGTGACATGGCGCGACACGCAACAGGTTTTCGGCATTGCCGCCGATATCGAGACCTTCATCTGCGTGAACCCCGATCTTTCCGATCATCAGCAGGCTTGCATCAACCTTTTCGAGGTACTTGCGAATGGCTAAAAACGGCTTACCGGCGACCAGTTCCGTGATGATTTCAATTCCGTCATCTTCGGCAACCGATTGAGCGATCGCCAGGTGCGATTGATAGATTTTGGCAATGCCATCATCAATCAGCTCTTCGTGCAATTGTTCCTGTTCTTTGAAACGAAAAACCTTACCGGCCTCGTCTGATAAAACACCGGCAATCTTGTTGAACGCCACGTAATGATAATAAGGATCATAGGCAGCTACCGCGTGTATTTTAATACCGGTCTGGCGCGAGATCATCATTGCCGTCTTAAGCGCACCAAAGGATTGCGGTGATCCGTCGATACCAACAACGATCGGACCATCGCCGATATTGGTGCGGCGTTCTTTCATGACCAGAACATCTATGGGAGAGCGGCGGACAACGCGTTCGCATACGCTGCCGATTAAACTGCCCGCTACTGCGCCCAATCCATGGGCGCCAAGGGCAAGCACATCAAACTTTCCCGAATTTGCCGCTTCAATGATACAGGCGTAGTTTTTACCTTCAGGGCTCAGTCTCTTAAACGCAACCTCGGCTTCATCACATCGAACCTGGGCGTTGTCATGATAACTGTCGGAAATGATCCCCAAGCCCATGCCAATAAGGTCTTCGTGCACATCGCGTTGGTGTTCCATCTCGGTTTCATAGCGATAACGTTCCGGCAGTCCGCCTTCCATCTGTTTGAACCGGCGATCGTGCATTTTTGCGGCATAGGCATGAATGCCGGTAATGGTGCCTGCAACGGGCTTGGTCAGTTTGATTGCCTCAGCCACCGCCTGATTGGCTAAATCCGACTGGTCAAGCGCCACGAGAATGTTTTTCAGAGAAACCGGCGCGGTGCCGATTTTCTCGGCCGCCCTTCCTTCATCGCGTGCAAGTGCTGTAGACATTTATTTCCTCCTGATTTCTTGCCCGATTTTTTACCTGAAATCATTGGATGATGCGTTCGGTCTTATTGAATTTGCGGGGGGCAGTACTGGAGATGTGGCGATAAAAGCAGTTTCATCCGTACAACACCCAATAGCCAAAAATCAGCAATACCACCGCAACATTAACCAGAGCGCCAGCCAGTACAAACCCATCAAAGGCATTGAGCTTTTTCTTATTGTACATGGCTGGCCCCCGGTATTGCTTAAGGGTTAAAATGACAGGTCAATCTTGGTGTTGCCGCCGGCCGCAACCTTGACTTCGCCGGCTTTTATTTCGCCCAAAAATCCATGCCAAAGCCGGACTTTATAGGTGCCTGGCGGAATATTATCGATGGTGAACCCGCCCTTTTCGTCAATAACGGCATAATAGGGGTTGGGCGCTACGAACATATAGGCATGCATGAAATCGTGAGCATCGCATTCGATTTTCATACCGGCGCCTTTGCGCATTTTAACCTTCTTGGTCACCTTGTCGCCAGCTTTGGGCTGCGATACATTCAGCACCGTCCGCCGGGCTTTGCCGATAAGCTCATAGGTGTGAATATTGTGCAGGGTTGCATCTGAATTCAAAGCCGTCAGGCTGCCACCATTTGCCATCACTGAAAATGCCGGGGCAAATGCGCATTTCTCCTGATTGAGAGACACTTCCTTCAACTCTTTTGGAAAGGCTTTGCCCTGCTTGACCTTGTAGAGAAAAACCACTGCGTTCTTAACTACACCGTCTTTGATTTCCACCGACGGCACTTCCCGGGTACCTTCACCGCAGATTTCCGGATCTTTGGAAATCGTAAAACTTTTGGACTTAGCAGTAGCTGCTCCTGCGGCCACTTTACCGGAGATGCTGCCGCCATCTTTCACGTCTACTTCTTTGTATTTTGCTGCTTCAGCCATGCTGGTAAAGCCAACCAAAGCCGCTGCACAGACCATTCCACTAACTAATTTATTCATGTTTCAAACCTTTCCTTAGATTTCAGAATTTGCTTCAGGCAACCGCTTGAATATCTTCGTCGTGTGAGTGATCAAAAAGATCGCCAAGCGCTTCAATTGCGACCTGCCAGGTTCGCTTTTTTGTATCGTCATCAAGAATAGTCAGATATTTTTCCGCAGCTTCGTGTGAATTCCAATCCTTGAGCATGGCGACGATTTCCTGGCGATGCATGCCGTCGTGCGCGAGGGTTACGTTTATTAACCTGTCCATAGCAGTTTGATTGGCAGCAAGAGCCTTGGCGGCTGCAACTCGCACCCCGGAGTATTCGTCATCGAGAGCTGCGAGCAGGTTTTCTGGGTGGCTCTTTTTGCGGCCAAGTGATTTAATCGCCTCAAGCCGGACATGAACGTCATCTTCAAGGCTGAGTTCGACGAGCACCTCGTCCACTCTTTTGCCTTTGATGTAGCCTAAACAGCGAGTTGCCTGAAGGCGGACATTGCGGTCTTTGTTGCCGGCTTCATCACGAATTTTTTTAAACAGCCGTTTTTTCAGTTTCCCACGCTCGGCACCAATACGCGACAGACTTTCGAGGCAGGATTGTTTGAGTTCACTGTCATCGGTTTTCAACGCCCGTCCCAAGCATTTCGGTACTCCGGGCTGATTAAAATCGCCCAGCAAGCGCGCAGCAAAGCGGCGGACATCCTGATGGGGGCCCACTTTAACCTCCAGGGCCATTTTTCCCTTTTTCATCGCCCGCAATTTGGACAATTCGATAAACTTCTCGTCTTCTTCAGAGAGTTCTATTTCTTCAGGTTGGGGACCGTCTTCGGGAACCGGTTCAGTGCGGATACCTTCATTTATAATCTGGCCCAGCGTAGAGGTTACCTCGGCCTCGTCTGCCTCCGCTGGCACATCATCGTCGGCAAGATTTACATCGGCTTGTGTATCTTCTGCTTCGGCATCTTCTGCTTCGGCATCCTCTGCAACCGGTTCAACCAGGTCGCCCTCGAGTGCTGCAATTAACGTTTTGCCGGCGTCGTTTGGCCACTGGGTTTTTGCAGCTATTTGCGCCAAGGCGGTCAATGCCGCTATACGGACCTGCCTGTTGTTATCTCCAGCCGCCTCGGCAAGAAATAAAAAGCCAGCACCGTCAAGCAAACTCAATGCCTCGATTAATCCGAGGCGAAAGGCCAGCGGTTGCTGGGCATCTTGCAGGGCTTCACCAAGGCTTTTGGCAGATGGTTTACCAATCAGGGCGGCCCAGGCGACGGCTGCCGTGGCGGCAACCTCGGGGACGCCGGCAATTGCCTGTCGAAGTACTTCCGAAAAACCCTCTTTTTCGAATGATCCCGGATTATCGGCAATTATTCGAAGCGCTGATTGCCGGACTTTCGATGATTTATCTGACAGAATCCCGGCAATTTTATCGGGGTTTTTTGCGCCAAGTTTTTCCACAATCAGGGTGCGAATATCAGCGCTCTTGTCGTCAAAAAAATCCCACAGGCGCTTGTCATCAGAGGTGTTTTCAATAATTAGGTCAACTGCGACATAACGAACTTCATCCGCTTTATCGCTAAGGCATGAGGCCAGGAGGCGATCCATCTCAAGCGATTGACCAGGACGCAGAACCGCGCAGACACGCCGGCGCATTCGAACATCACCTGACGAATATAAAGAGGTTAGGGCCTCAATGCCCTCTACACTCAATTGCGCCAGAACGGGGATGGCTACCTGACTTACATCCTGGCCTTCCTCATCTTCAATTGCCTCGATTATGACAGGCACAGCTTCATTCACACCCATTTGGCCAAGGGCGCGGATTGCGGCCAACTGAATGTCCAGCCAATCATCCCAACCGGTGGCATAATAGCCACTATTGTCCCAGTTAATTCCCTCGTCGCGGTCTTTAACCAGTTTCAAGAGCCAGGGCACTATTTCGCGATGATCCACACTCGCCAGCAACTCAATTGCCGCCAATTTAATATCCGGGCACGGATCACCAAGAAAATTTTCCATCACCGCGCTGGCTGTTTGCGGGTCATCAAGGGTTGCGAGCGCCGCTACAGCATCAATGCGCACATCCTCATCTTCATCCAGTAAGGCTGTTTGCAAGGCCTCGGTCGTGCCGGGATAGGCCAGTTTCCCCAATGCTGTTGCGGCCACACAACGATGAACATCAACACCGTTTTGAAGGGTATCGCCTAATCGATCGAACACTCTTTCAGCCAGAGGCTTTGCGGCGGTGGTCATTTTTATGTTCCAAACTTCCTGTTTCGTGACACTTATTGAACACATTCGTTTGACACTTCCCTTGACCTAGGTCAACGAAACGCCTTTTAGCGTTCACTCAGTTGTGAAAGAAAAAGCCGGAAAAGAGTGATCTCTTCCGGCTTCAAAGGTGGATATTTTCAGTTTTTTGCTCTTATACCTGAATGTCACGCGGTGCAAAGGACATTGAACGGAATGAATTTTTGTAGGGCGATTCGCCGATCTTTTTGATCCTGGCAACACCCATCTTGTAGTTGTAGTTACCGCTCATCCAGTCAACCACGCGACCTTCCAGTGAATTTGCCGGTTGCGAGGTGTGAAGGAAATCCATGTAGATTACACCCTTCTTGATTGCCCGGGTGACCATGGCAACCGCTGTCACTGCAGCTTCACTTAGCTCAACATTACCGTTTTTCATCTGGCCAGAGAACTTGTAGTCGTCTCCTTCAACACCAAGTACGGTTTCTTTCAGTGAGGGCACACGGTCAGAGTAGATCATGACTCTGTCGCCACTTTCTATGCCCCGGGCTTTTGCGTCTTCCGGATTTATTTCAACCCAGTTTTCAGGCCAGCGCTGCACGATATAGGGCCGCCGACGGTCATCAAATCCCGACTGCCAGCGTTCATTTGAACGCCCCGAGGTGCACCACAATTCATCGCCTTTTGGGTTCATCCATTCCCAATAGTCCGAAAACCACGACCAGCGGCCTTTTTCGATGTTGCACCGCCCAGTCTGGGAATTGAAGTGGGTGATTTTTTTGTTGACCATATTCGCACCGGCAGGCCCGGTGGCGGGAAGTTTGCGGGTTGTATCGTGCAAACGTTTGGTGCCAACCAACGAACCATCATCCATCATCATTACAGGACCCTGAATTCCATTGGTACCAAACTCGGCCATTTTTTCATGCAGGGTTTTGCCCTCACGTTTGGCTACAACTTTGACCATATTATAGTCTTTGCGACTTCCCCGCGAAAAGCGCGCTGATTCTTCCGCGATCTCGTTGGAATTTTTCCAATCAAAACCCTTAAAGCCCATACGGGTGGCTAATTGGGAAATGATCCACCAATCCGGTTTTGCTTCACCGGGTGCATCATAGAACTTTTGATACAGGCGCAAGCGGCGTTCGCCATTTGCCCGCATAAAGGTCTCTTCACCCCAGGTCGCTGCCGGGAAGATGATATCAGCAAACTGGTTGCCGATCGGATCTACCAGATAGATGTCCTGGTTGATAATTACCATTCCACCGGAATCCGCCCTCTTTTTCAGAGTCTCGATGATTTTTTCCTTGTTAATCGACCGGACCTGGTGGGGATTGCCAACCGTCAGTTCGTGGAATTTGGCGGCCAGTTGTTGCGATCCGCACATCGACTGGATCCAAGTGGTGCCGATAACATGGGCCATGCGGGTGTGACCCGACATCGTCCAGGTGTCGGTATCAAGAGCCCGGCGGCGGCGGCCCGGTAACTTCATCGGTGATTTGTTACGCGGGTATTTACCGCCACGCACACCGCCGCGTTGGTGACCACCGGCACGGCCTATCACTTGACCGGGGCGTCCACCAGCACCTACTGTTATACCAAGTGCGGAAATTGCCACCGTGTTACCGGTATTGTTAGACCAGTAAAATCCTTTTTCTATCATGATAGAGGTTTTAGGACTCTTACCTTTGACCGGTTTGGCCATCATTTCTGCTGCAAGAGTTATCTTCTTGGCATCAACACCGGAAACTTTGGCTGCGTTTTCGAGTTTGAACTCATCTTGAGACAGCAACCATTTTTTCCAGTCATCAAATCCATTGGTCTGGAATTGACCCCAAGTGGTGCGCCATTGCCATGGCGTATTGCGCGTGCCCTGACCAAAGCCTGAAGACGAGCCCCATTTGTCGTTGACCCAGTTCTTGATCCACTCTTTATCTTCCCAGCCATTTTCCACGATGATACGGGCAATGGCGTTTACAACGAGCAGATCAGTGCCCGGTGTTACATCCAGCCACAGGCCGCCATTTTGTTCTGCATAGGCAACACCGGCGGTGCGGCGCGGCACCATGAAAATAGCCTTTTGACCATTTTGGATACCCTTCATGATCCACTGGGTATAGAGGATCGTTTTTGTTTCATACGGATCAGTTCCGCAGATCAGCAATGTTTCGGCATCGCGCCAATCTTCATAAGACGGACCAAAGTTGTCAAACCCGGCATCGCGGAAACCCGGCGTCGAGGAGACATCAGACGGCGTATCATGAAAGGTAAAGTTCGCCGTATTGATCGAGCCCAGCGCAAACTTGGTAATGGCGTAGGTGTTTTCAATATACTGGTAGGAGAAAGTTTTCACACCATAAGCGAGGGGTCCATGGTTTTTTACCACGTGTTTGGCAACAGCTGCTGCCACATCAAGAGCCAAATCCCAGGTAACCGGCTGGAGAATACCATGAATTCTCATTAAAGGTGTGGTCAGGCGGTCACGTGTGGGGGTCTGAGGATTGTAACATTTCTGCGCAATACAGCCGCCGCGAAGAGATGAATCCCCGTCCGTGTTGACAGACTTGGCGTCTTTATCTGGCAAAATCACCACATGGTGCGGTTCGCCGTTGTGAAGAACGATATTGTGTTGATTGGGCGCAACCCAAGGGCCGAGCACCTCAACTGGAAAATCTACGCCAAAGGCGTTTTCCGCAGCCTTCGTGCCACCGGTTTTGCCACCTTTGACCGGCCAGCGGTAAACATTGTACCCGCAGGCAACGATGCAGTAGTCACATGCAGTTGAAATGACCTCCGCATCTTTGGGAGGAAGGTGCACTGTTGATTCTGGAATATAGTATGGTGTTGACATAATTGTCTCCTCCCCGATTAGCTGTGCAGGTTATCGTCGCGGCCGAAAATCAGCCCGAAGATACCGGTTGCATAAATGTTGTCACCTTCGACTTCGAGCAGAATTTGCGGCAGACTTTGATAGGCCTGGCCGGAAATTAAGATACCGTGGCGGGTAAGGTCGTATGTCGAAAGATGCAGTGCACAGGCACCGAGCGATTTGGTTTCGGCCTTGTAACTTCCCGACAACGAGTTACCCTGATGCGTGCAGGCATAGTTATAAGCAACAACATCCTTATCCGCGCCGATGCCGCCGCCGGCTTGGACACCGAGTTTTACCACCATGCATTCGGAGTGAGCACCGTCATCCGGGTAGTTAAAATCGAGCGGCTTGTCCTGCTTTAATTCTGACAGCGTTCCAATCAATTTACGTGGATAGGTGGTGACCTGGGCCGGCACTTGTTTGGCATCAGCCGTACCTGCATTCAACGTCACCATTATGGTTACTGTTGTAGCGCCGGTTCCAACCAGAAAGTTTCGACGAGAAACCAGACACTTGTGGCCGATTTGTTTTGCCACTTCTTTTCTCGAAGGGGCATTTTGATACACAGTTGTTTTGGTCATTTCAGGTTCCCCTTTAGTTTGAAGCCGGAGGTGGAAGCGGCGCATAATTTGGCAGTTTTGGTGCTTCGATCACAAGTTCTTCACCGCTGAAGGCGTCGAGGAATGCCACCAAGTCGTCGACTTCCTTTTCCGATAGCCCGAGCGGTTTGATCAAAGGAGACTTGTTTTTTGCCATCGTACCGTCGGTGAAGTCATTTGACCCACCACCGGCATTGTAGAATTCGACAACTTCCTTCAAATCCCAAAACGATCCGTTGTGCATGTATGGCGCTGTGTATTTGGTGTAACGCAGCGGAGGAGTGCGGAATTTGCCCATGTCGGCCTTTTCCTTATTCCTGTAGTAGAGCCCCGCATCATCTTTAATTTTGCGATACATCTTTTGTGTCACACCCTTGGCATACTGCTCGTAACGGAATGTGATCTGGGCCAGGCCATCGTCTTCCCAGCGTTCCGCTGGCGGCACGCCGAGATTGTAATATTTTTCGTCGGTGGCAAGCGCACCATTATGACAGGCAATGCAACCTGCCTTACCGTTAAACAAACTCATGCCGCGCACCTGTTGTGGCGTGAGCGCTTTTTTGTCTCCGCGCAAATATTTGTCCAACGGAGTATTGTTGTGAATCAAGGTGCGTTCAAAAGAAGCAATCGCCTTCCAGGCATCAGCTATCAATGGATATTCGGTGCCGAAAGATTTTTTAAACAGGTCTCTATACTCAGGAATAAACGCGAGCCTCATTTCCATCACATCGCTTTCACCGTTACCGGCAACCGCGCCGGTTGCAGCGCTTTTGGCTTGTGATTCATTGGACGAGGCAGAGCCCGTCCAAAATTGCTTGCCGAGATAGGCCGAGTTGATCACAGTTTGGCTGTTGCGCCAGTGAACAGTTCCCGGGTACCCCCTGGAAAGGCTGTCCGAAAAGGCCCAACCCTGATCAGGCTCATGACAGGTAACACAACCTGTAGAAGCATCTCCACCCAGCCTTGGATCCCAGAACAGCATCTTGCCAAGTTTTATTTTGGCGTCTGACTGTTTGTTATCGAGCGGGATTGGAGGATCTCCCAATGGCGCCAAAGGCGGCACGTTGGAGCCGGAATGTGCCATGCCAACGGCAGCGGCACTAACAAGAAGTCCAGCCAGGAGAGCCGATATTTTCATCTTGAGTTTCATCGATTTATCCCCTTTTCCTAATTTTTCGCAGCGCGCCAGTTTTTGATGGCGGTGTAGTTGGTTGGAATCTCGTCTTTCCAGGCATGCTCTTTGGTGTTCAGCACATCTCCGGACAAAGCTTCCAGGAAGGCAACGAGGTCTTGCTGCTCGCCAAAAGTGAGATTAAGCGGCTTGATTGTCGCGTCTTTGTTTTTGTCTTGACCGCCACCTTGATTGTAAAAGGAGACCACCTCAAACAGCGATTTAAATGTGCCGTTGTGCATATAAGGTCCGGTGTATTTCAATTCACGCAGCGATGGGGTCGTAAATTTTCCGATATCAGAGCCATCGGCCTTATGAGTAAGCACATGAGCCCCTACATCGCGGCGCAGATTGAGAATATTTTCAATTCCCATGAAAACGCCGAAGGCGGCATAAGTCATGTGGCGCATCGGATCTGACCAGATTTCAGGATTTTCCGGGACACCCATGTTATAGGCCTTGTCATTGGTGAAATTTGCTCCTGTATGGCAACTGGCGCATTGAGCCTTGCCTTTGAACAAGGCAAACCCGCGTTTGGCGGACTCAGACATTTCGCCTTTGTCGAAAGGAGAATTTCGCGACGTCAGCGTTTTCAAATACTCAGGAATTGCCTTGCGCACAGAGCCATTGGAAGGCTCGCCATATCCGGCATCCTTAAACATCTTGACATAAACAGGGTCCTGTTTAAGGCGCTCCTGCATGAGGCGCATATCCATATTCATGATGTAATCTTCAGTGATCATCTCGCGGGTTACATCGTTGAGATTGGTTCCGAGGCGACCATCATGAAACCAGTTTTTGCGGGTCGCAGTATTCATCAATGTTGGCGTGTTGCGGAAACCCTTGGAGCCGGGGTAGGCCTTGGATAAGGCGAGCCCGTCCGTAAAGGCTTTGTCGGGCTGATGGCAGCTGGCGCAGCTCAGCGCCGCATCACCAGACAGCCTGCGGTCAAAAAACAACCGTTTGCCCAATTCCGCCTTCTTGGCATCTACCTTGATCTGGCCTACCGGGCCGAATTCGTTTTCACCGGCTATAATCGCGCCTGATAAGGCGGTAACGCCGATTGCCCCTGCAAATAACACCCGCGAAACTCGCGTTTTGTAACTTATTGCCTTCATGAGTTACTTCTCCTTAATATTCGCTGCCGAAGCGACTCGGCCCGCAAACGCAGGACCGACAATCCTAACTGTAGTGTGATTAGTCATTGACATCGATCAATAAATTGCCCGCAACCGAATGATTTTTTGTCAAAGGTTGCAAATATTCTTCCGAAATCTCGATTAAAATCGATATTTTCGGCGCTGGTGGCGTGATAATCCTAAAAATATCAGGCCGGCAAAAAGGCCGGTACCGGCTGGAACGCCATAGAGAGACACATTGTCTTCACGCGCTTCAAGCTTCAACCAATACCAGGATGTGAAACTGTGGCGGCCGCCTTTTTCGCCAGCAAGTCCATCCCAATTGGCGAAGGAAATGGGGATATATCGGCCCTCCTCGAATTGCAGGTCCTGGACATCTTCGGTTTTTAACTGGCGTTTAAAAACAACCCGCCATTGGCCATCTTTCCAGGCACCGCTGGACGTAAGCGCTGTTGATGCCTGGCGAGGGACAGGCGGTACGTCTGGACCGTTTGCATCGAGAATTAGAGTGCGGGCGTTATCTTTGGGTTCAGCACTTGGTGCCTGCCAGTACCACATGTTGACGCTGCGTTTTTTATCTCCGTGGCGAAACCAGGGCTTTTCGCTGGTGATAGGTATTTCCTGCGGCAACTGGATGGCGATCGCATCCCGCGTCGGTTCTACGTCGTCCAGCCGGTATTGTTTTTCCAGTTTGTCACCGGGCACCGAATAAGTGCGGTCATCGACATCAACCCGCACGGAAATTTCCTTGTCGTTAAACAACGCCCTAATAGTTACCCGATCATTCAGAGAGAAGAACAACCGCGGCTCCTTTACAACATTGGGCGCCAATGCAAATGTCATGGGTCGGGCGTTTTCCCATTTGGGATCATTTACATCAATCGGCAAATCGCCCTTGATGCGCACGCCATTAATGACCGTTTCTCCTTGAGAAAGCTGCACGGCGGTATCTCTCAAGGACATAACGTAATTGGCGATATGCCAGCGGTCTTCGATTGACACGGTAGTTGTGTGTTCGGGCATCGGCGTGGACCGGATACCGGTAGACACGCGCTCAAATACATCACGGGCAGATTTGGTGAAACGCCAGGTCTCAGGCCGTGTCAGATTGCGCGGCCAGATGCGATCCTGCCAATCGTCTTTTAATTTTTTGCCTGAAGTTATGTTACCCCGTCCGGCTGGACCGTGGCATTGTTCGCAAGCCTTGATAAATAGACCTTTTCCTTTGGCAATTGACTCAGGTGAACTCTTGATCTGCTGGCCAAGATCGATTGATTTGTGCTCGATTTCTTCTTCTTCCCAATCGCCAAACTGCTTGATCTTCTTAATCAGGCCATCCACCTGCTGCTGCGTGAGCATGGTTTTCCATGCCGGCATGGAGGTTCCTGGCAAGCCCTCCATAATGGTTTTGCGCAAATCATCATCTAAGGGAAATTCATCATCGGCGTGGGTTGTTTTGTACTTGAATGACGCCAGGGTGAAATCTCGCGGTTTGGGATAAAGAAACTCGGCTGCCGGGCCTGTTCCATCGCCCTCTTCGCCATGACATGCCAGGCAACGTTTGTTGTAAACAGCTTCAATCTCCGCCTCACCAAATTTTTCATCCTTTTTGGGCTCGGCTT
>JAJFHR010000072.1 GCA_021775515.1 Hyphomicrobiales bacterium
GCGCTGGATGAGTGGGATTTTGCATCATTTCAGTATCCTGGATGGCAGCGGCGATGGTGTCGAAGTTGTCAGGGCAGGCACGGTGGCTCGAGTGGAGGCCGGGACAGTTTTAACCGCGCAAAGCGTGCCTTGCTGGTTGCATCTTCCATTTGGCCAGAATCTTACTTATCAAGGCTGTGATCAGGTGCTCACCGGGCCGGCAAATTTTCCCCTTGTTACCGGATTACAGGCACAGGTGCATTGGGCCGGAGAGATTGATTGTCTCGATACAAATTCCGTGGCCGAACAAGGGCAGATAGTTTTAAGCCTGCGCGCCTTTAATGCGGTTTTGCCGCAGTTGTTTCACGCATTGGCCGAACACCACGATACCCTGACGCTTGGCAGGCTTGCCGACAGTAGCCAAAAAACCGGCGCACAACATTCAACAAACCTAAAGCGGCTGTCATCTCTGGGTCAAAAACAACCGGTGCAAAAACGATCGCAAAATGGGGCGATTGACATTATCGCCCGCGTTGCCGGATCAATCGGTGTTGAGGTTGATAAATCCCAACTGCCATCAGGTGAGAACCAATTTTCAGCACTTCCCGGCATGCTGCGCCGGGCGGGATTGCGCAGCCGCCAGGTTTTGTTGCGCGATAGCTGGTGGCGCAATGATCTTGGCGGTCTAATTGCCAGGCATGGAGTTACCGGCGAGTTGGTTGGTCTTGTGCGCAAGCGTGGCCGCTATATGATGTATCAACCAGAAACCGGGACAGAAATTAAGTTGACCGGTAAACTGGCTCAAGAGCTTTTTGGGCCTGCCTTTGCCATCACGCCACCGCTTACAGCCGAGGTTAACGATCTTAAATCGCTGGCGGGTTTTATGTTGCGGCGGCTCAAGGCAGATGGTCTGCTTTCAGGTTTTGCCGGGGTGTTAATAGCCCTCATGGGCGTGTTAACGCCGCTTGCCACCGGCTTTATCGTTGACCAGATCATTCCGGGAAATGCGCGCAACCTTATCGTTGAGATCGGTGTGGCTTTGATATTGATTGCGGGATTAACGGCGCTCATGAATGTCGCGAGAAATATTTCCCAGATACGTATTGAAACCCAAACAGCGACAGATTTGAACCTTTCCGTCCTGAACCGAATTTTAAATCTGAAACCGGTATTTTTCAGGGACACTTCCGCCGGAGATTTAAGCCAACGTATGGAGGGCCTTGATGCTCTGCGCAGTGGTGTGGTTGATTTTGTGTTGCAGGCCAGCATGACACTCACATTTTTCATCTTTTATGGCATTCTGCTTTTTTCGTTTGATACGCGCCTGGCGCTGATGGCTGTGGTGCTGGTATTTTTTCTGGCGGCAATGACCTTTGTTGTCCGACTGTTGCAGTCGCGCTACCGGCGGGAAATTCTCGAACATGACGGCCAGCTTAGAAGCCTGGTGTTTGAAATTCTTGATGCCGTGCCCAAACTGCGTGTAGCTGCGGCTGAAGAACGTATGGTCTCCCGCTGGGCCGATCGTTATTATAACGAGCAGAAAGCGCGGATTCACTTCCGGCGGATTGGAAATCGCTTTATTTCCTTCAGCGGCGCCTATGAAGTGGTCTCCCTGTTGCTTTTGTTTGCCGTTGCTGTTTTCCTGTCCCAGCGCGATCTTTCAGCCGGCGTTTTCATCGCATTTCTTTTTGCCTTTGGCGCCTTTCAAAATATAGTTCTGCAGTTTTGTTCTTCATTGGTTGCGTTAATGGCCGGATTGCCGAAACTGGAAAGAGCCCAGCCGTTTCTGCTAGCCGAAATGGAAAATCACACGACTGCCATATACCCCGGCACCTTGTCCGGGCGCCTGGAGATGTCGGCAGTCCGCTTTGCTTATAGTGACAAAGGGCCGATGGTTGTCGACGGGTTGAACCTTGAGCTTAACCCCGGTGAGCATGTTGCTGTTGTCGGTGCCTCGGGTTCGGGAAAATCGACAATTCTCCGCTTGTTGCTGGGATTTGAAACCCCATCGGCTGGATCAATTACCTATGACGGTAAAGAACTGAGCCACCTTGATCTTTCCCGGGTGCGCCAGCAGATTGGTGTTGTGATGCAATCCAGCAATCTGTTTGCCGGCTCGATTTTCGAGAATATTCAAGGGGCTAGCAATGCCGGCCTTGAACAATGTGAGGAAGCGGCGAGAAAAGCCGGGCTGGAACAAGACCTTGAAATGTTTCCCATGGGCTTGCATACGCCGTTGACCGAAGGGGCGGGGACTATTTCGGGTGGGCAAAAACAGCGCATCCTGATTGCCCGCGCCCTGGCTGGATCACCGCGGATTTTGTTTATGGATGAAGCAACGAGTGCACTGGACAACACTACCCAGGCAAGTGTCACCCAAGAATTGAATAATCTCAAGGTAACGCGATTGACGGTGGCTCATCGCTTGAGCACTGTTCGCGACGCTGACCGGATTTGTGTTCTTGAGCGCGGACGGTTTGTTGAACAAGGCACCTATGATGATTTGATGGCGGCTGGTGGCGTTTTTGCCGAACTGGCACAGCGCCAATTGACCTGAAGACATGGAGTGAGTTATGCGCAAAGCTCTATACATACTTGGCGATCTTCGCGACGCTGATATTCGCTGGCTCGCCAGCCATGGGGTGCAACGCACCCTTGAACCCGGCACTGAGCTGATTAGAGCAGGCGAGCCGGTAAGCGAGTTGTATTTTGTCACCGCAGGCACCTTGCAGGTCGGCGACAGCGACGACAGGGTGATTGCCGAATTGAGCATGGGAGATATTATCGGCGAGATGTCGTTTGTCGAAAAACGCCCGCCTTCCGTTTCGGTGGTTGCGCACAGCGACTGCCGTGTGCTGGCAGTGGATCAAAGGTTATTATTGGCCGAATTCAAGCGCAACGAAGGCCTGGCTGCGCGTTTTTACCGGGCATTGGCGGTATTTTTATCTGATCGCCTGCGCTCGGCAACTGCTGTTGATGCCAGGACGGCGGGGCAAAACAAACAACAGGCGTTTGAAAATGAAAACGAACTTGACGAAGGCATTCTTGATGAAATTCACATGGCTGGTGACCGCCTCAACCGCCTGATTGATGTGCTCGAAGGCCGGGCCGGTATTTAGGATAAAATTTCCACGAAAAACACGGCGGCAATTGCGTTTCAATTCTGCCGCGGTTGTTATTTTGTGATAATCTTTTAACGACGATTTTTGGGCTGATGATGATCAGCAGGGGGAGGGGATTTGTGGTGAAATTTGCACTGGGCCTGATTGTGGCCATTGGCGTTGTGTTTGCGCAGGCCGGGTGGTCAGGAGAACTGCAGGCCGCAGAAGACAGGAAAATTAACGTGCGCTTGTTTGGCAAGCAGACACTCAAAGGTTATGAGGGCTGTTATCTGGCGCTGTGGCAATCCAACCGCAGTCCCGATAAGGACAAATTCGCCTACGTGCTGTTTGTGCGGTTTTTTGATGCTCATCCCGCCCCGGCACTGGTCAGGATCGGCAAGAACGTGCTTGAGCTGGATAAGGCGGATACCGGCCTTAACAACTCAACAATTCTTGACAAGGTGCAGCTTTTTCGCAGCCCCGATAATTCCACCAAAGCTTTGCTGGAGATGATTGACACCGCCAGGGCTGATAATCTCACCCGCATCAACAAGGCGCAGCTTACTTTCATTCAGCGCGGCAAGCTTCCATTTGTCATGAGTGTTAAGGGCAGGGCGGGTTGCGATGATAAAAAAGATCAATCAGATGCAGCCCAGGCGCAAGTTGCACCGGCGCCAAAACCGGTAAAATCGCAGGCGGCCAAAACGCAAGCCAAACCTGCCAGGCGGCGGTTAAACCTTGACCCTGCCGCGGTCAGGCTCGATCGCGGTATTGAGTTTAATTCGCTGCGCGAGGTTCCCGGGCCGGTGCGCAAGCTGGTCGAAGACAACAGCGCGGCCTGCGACAATAAAAACACCACCGGCAGCGGTGTGCGCTATGCGATTTCCGATGCCATGACCCTGTGGCAGATGCCGTGCGCGATTTATGCCTCCAGTGCTTCCGCGGTGTTTGTCACCGCCCTTAACGGCACGCCCTATGCCAATCTGGTGGAGTTGCCGGGCAGGCCGGGCGAGCAAACTAACGAGCCGCGCTATGACATCTTAAACCCGGTGGTCGATTATAAACGCGCGCTGGTCTCGGCCTATGATGTCAACAGCCGTGGCACCTGCGGCACGGTCGAACATTTTCAACTGATCGTGGTCGAAGGCGAGGCGGTGGAGTTTAAACTGCTTGAGCAGCGCAAAAAACCAGATTGCGCGGGCCGGGAAATGGACCCGGATAATTTCCCGCTGACCTATCGCGCCAAATAGCCCTCGCATGAGTTTGCCAGCGTTCGCGGGCGACCGTGAGAGTTGGTGAGCGTTAAAATTAGCTGCAATTGCTTTTCGCCGTACCTGTAGTAATGTTGATAAAATATACATCAAGGTGCCGGGATAGACAGGTGCATGGCAAAGGCGGAAATAACTGATCAAGAGACGCTGGAAAAATGGCTGAAAGACCAGCCGAGTGACGTTGCGGTGGTTATTGCGGCGCGTTCAGCGTTGCGAGTACTGCCGTTGCTGGCCGCGGAATTTGACGCGGGCAATCACCGTCCGGATGAAAAAATCCGCGCCGATCTGATTTTGTCGGTATTTCGTGCTGTCGCGGTTTCCTGGTTTGGGGCAGTTTCACCAAACCAGGAAACGGAATTCCGGATCGCCGCCTCCGACGCCGCCTTCGCCGTCGACGAAGCCAAACTCGACGCCGCCGCCCCCGCCTTCTCCGTTTCGTCCTCCGCCGCCTTCGCCGCCTTCGCCGCTTCCGACGCCGCCGACGCCGCCTTCGCCGTCGACCCCGCTGACGCCGCTTTCATCGCCTTCACCGCCGCCGCCGACGCCTTTATTTGGGATCTGGTTCAACATGATGTTGATCTGTTTGAGAAGCCACAACCTGCTCCCGCGCAGGTTGCTTTTCAAGCTTTGTGGTCTGAGGATATTCCTGAAGATATTGCTGAACACTGGAATGCTCTTAAAAAACATCTGCTCGATGCCGATGAAGGCTGGCAGGTGTGGACCGAGTGGTATGACGCCCGTTTGGCTGGCGGCTGGACCCATCCAAAGCTGGACGAAAAAACCAATAGTGAGATCGAAACCGCCCGGGTGCTGATCGACAAAAAACTGTGGCAGCAAGGCCCGGTCGCGGTCAATGCCGAGATCAGGCGGATTATTAACGACCCAGAACATCGCCGCGATCTACTTGAAAAATTCTCTGTTCAGTTAGAGCCTTCTGAAACCGATAGGGAAAAACCCACCGATGTTGATACCGAAACGGACAGATCGGCGGCGGCGACAAAGCCCACCCGGCAGGAGCGCGAGAACGTCAGAACCCACCCGGATGACCCGGCGGTTGAAGACCTGCTAAACCGGCGGCCGTTTGCCGCCGCCGTCGTGGAAGCGATGAATGAGGTTCGCACATTTGGCGGTGGTGATGGGTTTGCCGTTCATCTGCACGGGCCCTGGGGGTCGGGCAAAACATCCATTTTGAATTTTATGGCCGACTACCTGACCAGCGAACATCAAGATAAAGCCGATCGCTGGATCGTGGTTAAATTCAACGCCTGGGAAAATGAACGCATCAACCCGCCGTGGTGGCCGTTGTTGCAGGCAGTTCATGATGCCATTAAAAACGCGGTCAGAAAATGGAAATGGATTCCCGATGATCGGCGCCAGACATTAAAAGCAGTCTGGTGCAGGTGGATGATGAAATCCCGCTGGTGGCCCACTTTTATTTTTGCAGCTTTTGGCCTTCTGGCACTGGCCTTACTTTTCAATCCCTGGAGTGGGAATGCCTCCAAAGCCTTAGGCATAGTTAGTTCCGTTGCCGCCGTGGTTGCCTTGTTTAACAAGCAGATTTTGGCTTTGGTTCATGGCTCGAGTGAGACGGCTGTGCGTGTGCAGCAACTCTCGACGGATACGATGAAACCGTTTAGTGACGTTTTCGCCAAGTTGATAGAGGCGGCGGGACAACCGGTGGCAATTTTTATCGACGATCTTGACCGTTGCAATGCTGATTATGCAGTGGACCTGCTCGAAGGCATTCAAACCCTGTTTCGCCATTCAAATGTCGCCTATGTGGTTGCGGCGGACCGCAAGTGGATCCGGTCTAGCTTTGAAAACCGATATAAGGACTTTGCCGGACACATGCAAAAGGCCGGTCAACCGCTCGGCTATCTGTTTTTGGAAAAGATTTTCCAGATTTCCACCTCCATTCCGGGCATGGGTGCGGCCAATAGAGGCACATATTGGCAGGAGTTATTATCCTTGCAAGGCACCGGAGACGGTGGCGGAACTGACAACAATCAAAATGTGCAGGATAAACAAGAGGCCATCACGCCCGATGCCCGAAACCGGATGGTCGATGAGGCGGTTAGGGAGGAGAGGCAACGCATCGTCAAGAAATTTTCCGGCGAGATGTCGCAAGCTAATCTTGACAGATACGTTGAGGCAAGCGGTGGAAGTCCCATTTCCCGCGCTGCGGCGGCATTGGAACTTTCAAGTTCGCCTTCGGCCCAATCTGAGGGCCAGCATATGCTCGAAAAATATCTGGATGCCGTGCCGGAAAATCCACGCGGCATGAAGCGTATGGTCAATGCCTTCGGCTTGCGGCGGGCGATACGTATGCTGGAAGCTAATCCGGTATCGCTTGATGTTTTGACCCGCTGGACGATCATTGAACAACGCTGGCCTGAACTTGCTGATGAATTGATCATCAGACCGGCGTTGATCGATAAACTCGGCAAATCGATGAGGGCAGCGGAAATAGAAAAACTGCCCGATAGCATTCGGATTTTTGCCAATGACGGTGTTCTTCATGCCACATTAAACGATGGCAAAAAGAGAATTCTAAAAGAGGAACATGTGCGTTTAATCGCCGGGCTGTGACTGCTGGCTGGCGGTGTTTTTTCTGGCCGCGTTTTTTCGCTGCCTTATTGCGGCGTCAGGTTTTCAGCACCTTTGCCGCCGGCCCAGGTGCCGATGAGCTGGCCGTTCGACATGATCTGATAGATCGCCGGTTCGTTGGCGCCCCAATCGACGGTTAAGACCGACCCGTGCACTGTGCCGGTCCCGACATGAGAGTTATAGCCGATCTTCCATTCAACGCGATAGGTATCACCGGTTTTGGAAATCTTGGCCTTGCCCGAATAAAGCTTGCCCCTGATGTTCCGGCCTTCGACATTATAATTGCCGGTGAGGTTTAACCGGCCCTGGATTTGCGGCGGGGTCAGGTTATTGCGTCTGGGTTTCATTGGCATGATGGCTGGGGGATTTTGTTGCGGGGCAAGCGTTGCTGATCTTTGCGCCTCGATTGCCTCTTGCGCCTGTTTGGCGGCCTTGGCTTTTTCAGCGGCCTGTTGTTTTTTCCTGATCAGATTATCCATCAAGACCTTGGCCAAGGCGGCAAAAGTGCCGTCGGGATAGGTTTCAAGATAGGCGGCAAAAACCTGCGGATCGCCGCTGTCCTTAACGCTTTTCCAAAACAACGCTTCGGTCTCAGCCTTTGTCGTCGCACTCACCGGGGCCTGCGGCAACGGTTGCAATGGCGGCGCTGATTGTGGCGGTAAGGCCGGGGCGTTGTTTGTTGTTTGCTGGCCCGGCACAAAGTAAAAATCACCGCGCAGGGAAGATTCCTCCCACGGCGATTGTTTGCCGCCGGTGTTTTCTTCAACTGATACCCGCACCTTCTTGAACACTTTTTCAATCGGTATGCCGGGGATCTGCATCGACTTGACCAGCGCTTGGGTATAGGGCGAATTTTCACCGTCACCATCAACCGCAACCTGTCCCGGTGCTGCCGAAAACGCAATCAGCGCCCCGCTCGCCGTGGTAATGCGGGCAAGCCCGCCGCTAATAGAGCGCACCTTGCCCTTATAGGGGTTGTTGCGGCAGGCATCGAGAATGACAAGGTTAAGGGCGTTTCTGGCATCGACCATCTGGGCGAGGATGGAACTGGCGCTGGTCGCTTCAATTTCAAGATCGGATTCGGTTTCGATCTCCGCGCCCAGCGGAATGAGATAATTGGCGCCGCGGGCGGAAACCCCGTGACCGGCATAATAAAACAACCCGACCGCATCATCTCCAGCAGCGCGTAATCTGGCGCCGAATTTACGCACCGCCCGCGCCATGCCGCGAATATCGACATCAATTGCCAGCACCACCTCAAAACCCAGGCCCTCAAGGGTTGCCGCCATCAAGGCTGCATCTTTTTTAGGATTATCAAGCGCCGAGATCAGCTTGTAATCGGAATTACCGACCACTAGGGCGATGCGCTGTTGCGCCACAACAGGGGTCAGACCGGTCAAGACCAGCAAACCCACCGCCAACACCATGGCCATAAAATATCGCACCAGCATCCACCCGTAAAAACCAGCCGCACCCGGCACAAGCACAGCACCAGCTAAAACAACACAAGCAAATATAACTCAAACCATCCTACAGGAAACCAGCCATACTTTCGAACAGATTTTCTAAATGTAC
>JAJFHR010000073.1 GCA_021775515.1 Hyphomicrobiales bacterium
ACGTAAGAGATGACATCTTCCGGCGTCGAGGGGTTGATCGAAACACCCGCTTTTTTACCCAGAGATTTGATCACCTGTAAGGAGCGGTCCAAATGAGGACCGGCTTCGGCATGAACGGTAATAATGTCTGAACCGGCATCCGCGAAGGCCTTTATGTAGGGATCGCAGGGGGCAATCATTAAATGCACGTCAAAAATCTTATTTGAATGCGGCCGCAGGGCCCGCACCACATCCGGGCCAATTGTGATGTTGGGAACAAAGTGGCCATCCATGACATCTATATGTACCCAATCACACCCGGCCTGATCAATAGCTGTTACTTCCTCGCCAAGCTTGGCAAAGTCGGCCGAAAGAATGGAAGGTGCAATTTTAATGTTGGCCGTCATGATTGTCTCCAATGAGTAGGCAAGGATCATCACCGGTAAATGATAGTGGCTAGCCTGATTCGTTGCCTAATCATGGACCTAAATAGGTGTTTTACACATATGTCAAAGTGTCGCCTGTGAAAGTTTCGGCATCAAAAATCCGGCCCGGGGACTGGCGCTGGATATCATCCGGCTTGTCTATTGCTGGTTCCTTTTTATTTAGAGTATTCGACGGTGAAATAACCTTTACGTTAAGGTAAAATTTTCACGGATTCTGTTGCATCAAAGTAACATTTGCGAATGAATTCTCTTAAATTTTTCAAACATTTGTTCAAATTACAAAAACTTGATCAAAGAGCGGTGGCTTTTCTTTGGGTGTTGTCATATTTTTTGTTGGAAGCATAACCAGCGGGGATGGGTGTCGTGATCGCTGAGTTGGAGGGAGAGCTTGATGAATTCGTTGAAGAACAGCGTTTCTATATTTTCAGTATTAACCGTAACTTTGACAGCTGGCGTGCTGGTGCAGAGCGCGGATGTGAATGCAGCCGGGTTTGCGGTTAGGGAACAATCTACCGAAGGCCAGGGCGCTTCATTTGCCGGCATTGCGGCAGGCGGGAGCGATTTGAGCTCGATGTTTTTTAACCCCGCAACCATAACCCTTCATCCCGGACGCAACATTGAGGTGAACGGTGCTTTAATCTTATCAAATTCCAAGCTGGGAAACGGTGCCGCGGTGCATCCGGTTTTGGGACCTCTGGGCGGTGGCAACGGTGGAAACATTGGCGTGCCTGCTGTCGTGCCGGCAACATATTTATCTTTTCAGGCTAGTCAGAAGCTCTTTTTCGGCCTCGGCCTGAATACACCATTTGGATTGACGACTAAAGCTAATGATGGGTGGATCGGGCGCTTTCATGGCGTTAAATCCAAAGTGCTGACACTGAATGCGAACCCGGTTGTCGGTTATAAGTTTTCGCCGATGATTTCAGCCGCGGTGGGCGCTCAGGTTCAATATATAAATGTTAAGCTGACAAACTCAGCGTTTACCTTTGCCGGTGAAAGCGGCGCCAGGCTGAAGGCCGACGATGTCGGTTATGGTTTTACCGCCGGTGTTCTTATTGAACCGTCGGAGTATACGCGGATCGGCATCGGTTTTCGTTCTAAGGTGAAACATACTGTAAACGGAGGCGCCGATTTTGCGCCGGGGCTTGTTCCTGTTAGAGGAGCAGGTCCGATTGTTTTTGACAGTCTTAGAAGCACGGTTACTTTGCCAGAAACAGTCACTGTTGGGTTGCGTCAGATGGTGACCCCGAAATTCACCGTTCTGGCGGGCTTTGAATGGGCAAATTGGAGCCGGTTCAAGGAACTGCGCATTCAGTTCAATGGCGTGCTGCCTGATAATGTGACTGTGGAAGAATGGAAAGATTCTTATTTCTACTCGCTTGGTGGTGAATATAAATATGATGATATGACAACTGTGAGGGCTGGCGTTGCTTTTGAAGACTCTGGTGTTCCCGACAGCACGCGCACACCCAGGGTACCCGACAATGATCGCTATTGGCTTTCAGCAGGCTTCACCCGCCAGGTTAATAGCTGGATTTCCGTCACTGGCGCTTACACACATGTCTTCGTAAAAAACGCACCGATAAATCTGACCCTAGCTGATCCAAATAATGCAACGCGGGGAACGCTATCGGGAACTTTTAAAACCGATATCGACATCTTTTCGATAAGTGTGAATGCCGCCCTTTAAGCGCAGATTGTAGCAACTCCAACAAAGGCTGATGTTTGTATATGGACATCAGCCTTTTTGTTTGCGACCCTGCGCCAAGCTGATGTTGAAATTTTGCTTCGATCTTATGAGTTTGAATAATGTCTGAAATCCCCGAAAGCGCCTATACGCTCGATAGCCAAGACATAGACCCGCGAATTGTTGAACGCGCCTTTGGCAGTGGAAATTATCCTTATATCAAAAAACTTAAAACCAAAGAATATGAACGCGAATTGCGGTTTCTGCAAATTGAACTGCTGAAATTTCAGGGCTGGGCGCGGGAAACCGGCGAACGGGTCATCATGATATTCGAAGGCCGGGATGCCGCGGGCAAGGGTGGTACAATTAAGCGTGTGATGGAACATTTAAACCCGCGCTATGCCCATGTGATTGCCTTGTCCAAGCCAACCGAAGCCGAGCGCGGGCAGTGGTATTTTCAACGTTACGTGTCACACTTTCCCACGGCCGGTGACATGGCGTTATTCGACCGCTCCTGGTACAACCGGCCTGGTGTGGAGCGGGTAATGGGATTTTGCACAAAAAGCGATGTGGAGGATTTTTTTCAGGAAGCGCCTCAATTTGAGGCGATGTTGGTTCAATCGGGAATTAAAGTGATCAAGTTCTGGCTGACCGTCGGGCGGGAGGAGCAATTACGCCGTTTTCATGCCCGAAAAAACGATCCGCTAAAACGCTGGAAACTCAGTCCGATAGATTATGCCTCGCTGGGCAAGTGGCATGACTACACCAATGCCCGGCAGGAAATGTTTGATCGCACCCACACAGATGCAGCGCCTTGGACCATTATTCGTTCCAATGATAAAAAACGTGCCCGCCTCAATGCTATTAGAGTGATCCTTTCCCAGTTCGATTACTCTGGCAAGGATCATGAGGTGGTGGGTTCCACTGACCCAAAAATTGTCCATTGTGGATTACACGAATTCTAAAGCGTGTCTCTTTTTTCAGATACATTTGACACACTTTAACCCTTTGTTTTTGCGCGTGTCTCGCAAAGCCGGTGTCCACTTTTGCCAGACACGCTTTAGAAAATAATCGGCACAACTGGAATTTAGAGGTGGTCAGATTTTTCTTTCGCGAGGCCAGTGGTAATGATCGTAGCCAGGACGATGGTGGCGGTTAGCAGGTAAAATACCATCTTCAATCCCCATAAATCGGCGATCATGCCACCAATCATCGGTACGATGAGCGTCAGCGCCGATTGCATTCCAAACAGAACACTGATTGCCGTGCCGGATAAATCGTCGTGGGCGATGTCCAACACCCAGCTATGAATGACAGGGCGAATGGAAAAAAGAACAAATCCGAGGATTGAAACCAGCGCAATAAAGGGGCCCATGCTGTCAACGAGAGTCAGGCTGAATACGATGAGGGATGTGCCTATAAGACCGGCCAGTACGATAGGTTGGCGTCCGATGCGGTCAGACCAAGCACCAGCCAGGGGGCCGGCAAAAATTCCACCGACCTGCATCGCCATGATGGCAAAACCGAGCATGAGTGGGCTTGCCGCCAACACTCCAACAAGATAAAGCGGTAAAAATAGCAGAAGGCCGTTTTGTGTCATTGAGCGAAATCCCGCCATGAGACACAGGCTCATTAAAGAGCGATTACGTATCAGGGCGACGACGCCGGATATATAGCCACCTGCACCGCCGCCGCTGCGGTGTTCAGTTGGCGCTTCACGGTTTTCTTCAAGCATGGCCAACAGGATGACGGCGACGGCAAAAATTGGAAGGGCGCTTATCAGCGCGGTTTTCTGCCAGGAAAATATTAAAAGCAGGCTTCCGGCAGCAAGGGGTGCAAGAATATCTCCGAAGCTTGCTCCCAATGTGTGAATTGACAGGGCAAAGCCGCGGGATTTTGGATATTTTAGCGATAAAAAGCTGATCGCTGCGGGATGCCACAGGTTGTTGGTGGCGCCAATAACGGCAACGGGAGCAATTAACCAGACGATATTTGCGGAAAAACCAACTGCAATCAAGGCAACGGCGCCGATGCCCAATGAAGCAGCAAGAACGGCAATTCGGCGCCCGCTGATGTCAACAACGGCGCCGCTTCCAGCATTGGCAAGAAAGGACGACCCATGAAATAACGTGATCAGGCTTCCAGCTTCGGTATAACTGAGATTAAGTTCCTTCGATAAATAGGGAAGCAGAACATAAAATGTAGCAATTATCCAATGGGTTGCGCCATGGCCGGCGCCCACCAGAAATGCCGGACCCTGGTCTTTCCAGCTTGTACCTGTGAAACGCTCGATTAACGCAATCACGGTGTATCCTCTTAGTCGCTTGTCTCGCCAATGCGTCGGGTGGTTATTGAAGGGCTGTGCCTAAAACGATGAATTAAAAACACCACCATCGATCAACAGACTTTGGCCGGTGATGTAACCGGATTTTGACCCACATAAAAAAGCGCAGGCTTCGCCGAATTCTTCTGGATCACCGATGCGTTTGGCCGGAACGCCAGAAGCCCG
>JAJFHR010000074.1 GCA_021775515.1 Hyphomicrobiales bacterium
CACGAACACCAAAAAACCCCCACCCACACAACCCAGCTGTACCAGCCCGTCCAAATCCAACTCATAGCGCCCCTCCTTCAGGATCAAGGGGTTGCAGATCATTCGGCGATGGTTTTCCGCGATGATGTCGTAGAAATCGAAAAAGACCGGCGGCTGCACGATGATCCCGTCGCCTTCATCGGTGAACAGCGACGCCGCCATAGCAAGGCTATTCAGGACATTGGGCGCGCGCAGGACATGGGCGGGATCGATGCGCCAGCCGTGGCGGCTTTCAAACCAGCCGGTCAACGCCGGCATCAAACCGTCGGGGACGGTTTCATAGCCGAACACCCCGTGTTGCAACCTTTTCCGCAAAGCCTCCAGCACCACAGGTGGGGCTCTGAAATCCATGTCGGCAACACCGGCCGGGAACAGGTCCGCACCATCCGCGCCCAGCACGATCTTGTGCGATTTCAGCGCCGGAACCTCGCGCCGGTCAATCTCTTCGTCGAAATCGAACCCTGCCGTGTTCATGCGGGCACCTCGGTGTCACCTGCCAGGAACCAGACAAAATACCAGTCTACTGTATTGTCGATAGGGGCCATTTTAAAACACCGATGAGTTGTCGGCGGGATCTGTTGCCTGCGCTGTGGAAATCGCCGTTTCATTCAACGGTTAAGCGACCGAGCCCACCAGCTCGATAAACGCATCCACATCTTCCTTTTTGGTCGAAAACCCGCACACCAGACGGGCGATAATTTCATCGTCCTGTTTGGCCTGATCCCCCTTGGGACCGCGTCCCGGCCAAGTATAATAATGTGCGCCACCCGCGATTAGTTGCTCGTGTACCGCTTTTTTCATAATAACAAACTGCATATTTGCATCAACGTCAAAGGCATGGCGCAGTTTGTTTGATGAGCGTAACCCCGCCGCCAAACGTGCTGACATTTTATTGGCGCATTCCGCGTGTCTGAGCCACAAGTCCTCTCTCAAATAGGCCAAAAGCTGGGCTGCCAGATAGCGGCTTTTGGAAACCAGGTGGCCTGCGCGCATGCGCCGGTACATTAATTCATCCGCCTTGTCCATGTCGAACAGGACAACGGCCTCGGCCGCCATGGCCCCGTTTTTAGTCGCCCCGAAACTCAACACGTCAACACCTGATTTCCAGGTCATTTCAGCCGCACTGCATCCCAATGATACCAGCGCATTGGTAAAGCGTGCGCCATCCATATGCAGGTTCATTTCGCGCGCTTTGCACACCTCACTCAACGTTCTGATTTCTTCCAAAGAGTAGACCGTACCGGCTTCAGTCACCTGGGTAAGGCTGACGATCGCCGGTTGGGTGGAATGCGGATCGCCCTTGGCAGTATAATACAGTGCGTCGATAACGCCGTCGGGCGTCATTTTGCCGCCGTCGCCCGCCACACCCATCAACTTTGCACCGCCAGTATAAAATTCGGATGCATTACATTCATCGGCCATAATATGGCTTTCGTTATGGCAGACGATGCCACCCCAGGGCGGCGCGAACAGACTTAACCCCAAAACATTTGCCGCCGTGCCGGTCGTGACCATGAAGACGGCCACATCGCGTTCAAAAACCTCCGAAAACCGCTGGGTAACTTGCTTCGTCCAGGGATCGTCACCATAGGCAGTCACCGGGCCTTGGTTGACCTCCCTCAATGCCTCGAACATCTCTTCCGGTGCACCCAGGGAATTATCACTCTTAAAGAACATGTTACTTATCTCCAAAATTTAAAATCTCCACCGGCGGCAAATCCGCGCTAACCGGTAGGTTGAGAATACGGGCATAAAAAGCATATTCGCTCTTTAGGGCCGTTTCGATGTTTTTTGCATCTCTGAAGCCGTGAGCCTCACCGGGAAATTCTATATAAGCCACCGGCACCGCCTGCTCGCTGAGAATTTCGGCCATTTTGCGCGATTGTTCCGGGGGCACAACACGATCTTCACTGCCCTGAAAAAAGATCACCGGTGAGGTCATGCGATCAACATTATAAACCGGTGATCTGTCCTTAAATATCTCATTGCGCGCGCCCGGCATTGTCCCCATTAGGGTATCAATATAACCCAATTCGAATTTGTGAGTTGCCTCCTGAAGTTTAAGCATATCGGAGATGCCATAATAAGCCGCACCGGCGGCAAACACATCACTTTCAACGAGAGCCGCAAGAACAGTATAGCCTCCGGCACTGCTGCCCGATATCACCAACCGATTTTTATCCGCTTTTCCCTCAGCAGCCATCTCTTGCGCGCCAGCAATAACGTCTTCAACGTCGCGCACGCCCCAATATCCATCAAGCGCCCGGCGATAATCCGTTCCATAACCGAAACTGCCGGTATAATCGACATCGAAATAAGCGAAGCCCCGAGATGTCCAGTATTGTATTTTTAACTTTAGACCGCGATCAGCCATGCCGGTCGGCCCGCCATGGGCAGAAACAATCATCGGCGGCTTTTCTCCTTCCGGCGCAAAAAACTCACCATTCGCTGGGGCGTAATACAGTCCATAACATGTCCGCCCGCCAGCACTGGCAAAGACTACCGGCTTACCAACGGAAATCGTTTCCAGCGGCACCGACAAATCAGAACTTGGCTGTAAAATTTCAGCCCCCAATGTCAGCACATCTTGACCGGCCGGATCACTGCCGAGAGAAAGTTTAAGAATTGCCGGCGGCAAATGATGAAAAGTCCCGATTATATAGGCAGATCTTTCATTTGCAGTAATTGCGTCGATCCCCGCCAGCCCTTCGATTGACGCCTCAAGCGGCGAAAGACTGCGGCTTGGAATGTCCAAGAGCCCGAGATAGCAGGTACCGGACTTAAAATATCGAACGATAAGCTTGTCGTCCCCAGCAAGCGCGAAAGAACGCATTCCAAACACCCATTGCGGATGGGCGAACTCAGCCGCATCAGTGAAAAGTGGCTCTGATTCGCCCCCGGAACAACCCGCCGGCAGCAAATATAGGTTGCCCCAGCCCGATTTGTCCCAAACAAACACCAGACTTCCATCGCCGCGCCATTCAGGCTGAAAGACGCTCGACCCCTCACCTCCCACCACTTTTTCACCAGATGGAAAACCTTCTATCTCTCTTCGTTCGGCAATCCACAGCTCTGCCGCTTCCCAGGGCATATGGGGCAAATCCCACACAAGATAAGCGAGCTTTAGTCCACAACTGCTGATCCGTGGAGATGCATAAAAATCGCGCCCCTTAGCGATTACCGAAATCTCGCCGAGACTTTCTTGAGATAACGAAATGCTCACCAGCAGGTTGACCGGCAACCGCTCACCAAAATTATGACGCTCCGCCACAGCAATCAACCTGTTACCACGATGATCAAAGCACATATCCGAAAATCGCCAATCAACCTGGTTGGTAAGGCGGTTGACTTCACCATCCTGGAGAATTTCATAAACATCCTGGTCCTGGTCATTTACAAAAAAAACCCTGCCTTTCCAGACACTAAACTCGCCGCCACCGTATTCATGAACCCGCGATCGCGCACAAAATGGAGCTGAAATCAGGTCGGTTTTTTGGCCGTCGCCGTCACATTTGACAATAACCGTTCGCCCGGCTTCATCAGGGCGGCCTTCCGACCAATACACATTGCTTTCTTCAATAAGCAGCGATCCAAACCGCTTTGAATTTCCAGCCACACTGAGGGCGGAAATAGGCGATTCCCAGGTGCCGTAAGGAGCAATTCGACGGGTCATTGAGGTAAACTTTCAAGAATAATCGAGGATAGGCAAATGGCTCAGAAACCAATAGCTGAACAATAAGCGAGAAAGCCCGCCAGCAAAAGGGCTGATGGAACGTGCAAACCTGTGCTATTCTGCACCGGCTTTAAATCTCGGCTCTGTGCGTGTTTGCCGCAAGCATCTGGGGCTTGTGTATTGCTAAAATTTCTGGCAATTTACCGCAGATTGGACAGTGGTATTGTCCTTTTCGCGGGGCCGCACCTGTCAAAGCTCAGATGTGAGCAGAGGCATTCCTACGCAGATCATCAGCGTAATCTCTAAAAGTGCAGCCGCAAGCCCGGGGCAAACCTGTAGGTTCTAACGTGGTTTTCCGGCACAATTCAGCATGGAGCTGACGATTTTGCCAGCATGCTCCTGCTGACGGGCGAAAGCCCGCCAGATGCAGACGACTGCTGTTTGTCGTCCGCTAAGACATGAATTGAGGGAAAGTGACGGTCAATATGGTTTCACCGAAGATTTCAGGACACGATCAAAAAAACCAACCCTCAAACGGTCTGGAAGCAGCCCGCCCCGGCGTCCCCAAAGCCCAGGGCCTGTATGATCCCAAACATGAGCATGATGCTTGCGGAATTGGCTTTATTGTCGACATCCACAATCGCAAACGCAACGATATCATCCAGAATGGTCTCAAAATGTTATGCAATCTGGAGCATCGCGGTGCGGTAGGGGCAGACCCCAAAGCTGGTGATGGAGTTGGCCTGTTATTGCAGTTGCCGCACGAATTTCTATCGCAGGCCACCCAAACAAAGGGGATTTCACTTCCCCAGCCAGGTGACTATGGCGTTGGCATGTTTTTCATGCCGAAAGACGAAAAAAGCCGGTCGCAGATAAAACAGGTCATCGAACAGGCGGTTACCGACCATAAACAAACCGTGCTCGGCTGGCGTAATGTTCCCGTAGATAATAGTGTTCTGGGCTATTCGGTTAAGCCGACCGAGCCCCATCATGAACAATTATTTATCGGTCGCGGTGAGGGCTGCAAGGACGAGGATGCCTTCGAGCTGTTGCTTTATATAATCCGGCGCGTTGCCTGGCTTAAAATTGTTAAAAGCGACATCGACGATAAAGATACCTATTACGCCGCCTCTATGTCATGCCGAACCATCCTCTATAAGGGCATGTTGCTGGGCAATAAGCTTGCCGATTACTATCTTGACCTTCAGGATGAGACGATGGCCTCGGCCTTTGCGCTCATTCATCAGCGCTTTTCAACAAACACTTTTCCAAGTTGGGGGCTGGCCCAGCCATTCCGGATGATTTGTCATAATGGCGAAATCAATACGGTGCGCGGCAACGTCAACTGGATGGCGGCCCGCCATGCAACGATGGCTTCTAAAATTATCGGTGAGGACCTGGCCAAACTCTGGCCTTTGATCCCCGAGGGCCAATCGGACTCCGCCTGTTTCGACAACGCCCTCGAGTTGCTGGTTCAAGGTGGATATTCCCTGGCCCATGCGATGATGATGCTTATCCCTGAAGCCTGGGCGGGCAATCCGCTGATGAGCGAAGATCGCCGTGCCTTTTATGAATATCACGCCGCCCTCATGGAGCCGTGGGACGGCCCTGCCGCTGTTGCCTTTTCCAACGGCAAACAAATCGGTGCAACGCTCGACCGCAATGGCTTGCGCCCGGCCCGCTACCTGGTTACCAACGACGGCCTTGTGGTTATGTCGTCCGAAATGGGCGTGCTGCCGGTAGCAGAAGAACGCATTGTTCAAAAATGGCGTCTGCAACCGGGCAAAATGCTGCTGATCGATCTTGAACAGGAGCGGATTATTTCCGATGAAGAAATTAAGGCTGAATTAGCCGGCCAGCATCCCTATCGTGAATGGCTTGACCGCACGCAAATTTTAGTTCGCGACCTGCCCGTTCAGGGCACATCGCAAACAGCAAGCCAGGTCAGTTTGCTCGATCGCCAGCAGGCCTTCGGCTATACCCAGGAAGATCTCAAATTTCTAATGGCGCCGATGGCCCAGGTCGGCCAGGAAGCGGTTGGCTCAATGGGCACAGACACCCCCATTGCGCCGTTGTCATCCAAGCCTAAATTGCTCAGTTCATACTTCAAACAGTTGTTTGCCCAGGTAACCAACCCGCCAATCGACCCTATTCGCGAAGAACTGGTGATGTCTCTTGTCTCCTTCATCGGCCCGAGGCCAAACCTGTTGGACCTTGAAGTAACATCGACCCTAAAGCGCCTCGAAGTAGCCCAGCCAATCCTTAAAAACGAGGGACTGGAAAAAATCAGGCAAATAGGCGATATAGCTGACAACCACTTCCGCACGGTCACCCTGGACATAACCTACTCATCCCATAAGGGTGCAGAAGGAATGGCTCCGGCTCTTGACACTTTGTGTTCGAAGGCTGAAAAAGCCGTGAAGGAAGGTTTCAATATCATCATATTGTCCGACCGGCTGGTGAGCGCTGACCGCATTCCCGTACCCTGTCTGTTAGCCACCTCAGCCGTTCATCATCATCTCATTCGTACCGGCCTGAGGACCTCGGTTGGTCTGGTCGTTGAAACCGGCGAGGCTCGTGAGGTGCATCATTTCTGTGTGCTGGCAGGTTATGGCGCCGAAGCCATCAATCCTTATCTGGCGTTTGAAACGCTGGAATTTTTAAGACCGCGACTGGACGACGATCTGACAACGGAACAGGTCTACCGCCGCTATATCAAGGCGCTTAACAAAGGCATATTGAAGGTGATGTCGAAAATGGGCATTTCCACCTATCAATCTTATTGTGGTGCGCAGATTTTTGATGCGGTTGGTCTCAGGAGCGATTTTGTTGACAACTATTTTACTGGCACCCACAGCCGCATTGAAGGTGTCGGGCTCGAAGAAATAGCCCGCGAAGCCGCAGAACGCCATCGCCTCGCGTTTGGAAAGGCACAGGTCTACCAAAGCGCGCTCGATGTTGGCGGAGAATACGCCTACAGACTACGCGGCGAACATCATTCCTGGACCCCCACGTCAATCGCTGATCTGCAACACAGCGTGCGCGGAAATTTACCGGAAAAATATCGCAGCTTTGCTGCCCAGATTAATGAGCAAAATGAACAACTCATGACCCTGCGCGGCATGTTCCGCCTCCGCAGCGCTGAAGAAACCGGGGGCAAACCGGTTCCTCTCGATCAGGTGCAACCGGCCTCGGAAATCGTCAAACGATTTTCAACCGGTGCCATGTCCTTCGGCTCAATCAGCCGCGAAGCCCACACAACGCTGGCAATTGCCATGAACAGGTTGGGCGGTAAATCCAATACCGGTGAAGGCGGCGAACAGCCCGACCGCTTCAAGCCCAAGGCCAACGGCGACAATATGCGCTCGGCCATCAAGCAGGTCGCCAGCGGGCGATTTGGTGTGACAACTGAGTATCTGGTCAATTCCGACATGATCCAGATAAAAATGGCCCAGGGTGCTAAGCCGGGCGAAGGCGGACAATTACCAGGCCACAAGGTTGATGCCGTTATCGCCAAAGTGCGTCATTCGACCCCGGGTGTCGGATTGATTTCTCCACCACCGCATCACGATATTTATTCTATTGAAGACCTCGCTCAGCTCATCTATGACCTAAAAAACACCAACCCTGACGCCGATATCTCGGTGAAACTGGTGTCCGAAGTAGGTGTCGGGACGGTTGCTGCAGGCGTTGCCAAAGCGCGCGCCGATCATGTAACCATTTCAGGTTTTGAAGGTGGCACGGGCGCAAGTCCGCTAACCTCCATCAAACACGCCGGAAGCCCCTGGGAGCTGGGCCTGGCGGAAACCCAGCAAACACTTGTGCTCAATCAACTGCGCGACCGCATAGCCGTGCAGGCCGACGGTGGATTGAGAACCGGTCGTGATGTCGTCGTAGCTGCCTTGCTGGGTGCTGATGAAATGGGCTTTGCCACAGCACCTCTTATTGCCGCTGGCTGTGTAATGATGCGCAAGTGTCACCTCAACACCTGCCCGGTGGGAATTGCCACGCAGGATCCCGAGTTACGCAGCAAATTTAAAGGCCGGCCGGAGCACGTAATCAATTATTTCTTTTTTGTGGCTGAAGAAGTTCGCGAATTGATGGCGGCGATGGGTTTCAAAACTTTCGAGGAAATGATCGGTCACACTGAATTTCTCGACAAGGACAAGGCCATTGACCACTGGAAGGCCAAGGGTCTTGATTTCACCAGCCTGTTTTACCGGCCCGAAGTGGATGACAACGTGTCTCTTTATAATTCCGGACGCCAGGAACATCATCTTGAAGCCGTGCTCGACCGCCAGTTAATCGAGCAGGCGAAACCTGCTCTCGATAATCAGATACCGGTTAAAATAGCGCTTGAAATAAAAAATAGCGACCGGTCCACGGGGGCTATGCTGTCGGGGAAACTTGCTTCTATTTATGGCCACAAAGGTCTGGCTGAAGATACAATTTCAATCTCTCTTACGGGCACAGCCGGGCAAAGTTTTGGAGCTTTTGTTGCTGCCGGCATCAGCTTTGATTTAGTAGGTGAAGCAAATGACTATGTGGGCAAAGGCTTAAGCGGCGGGCGTCTGGTTGTCCGCCCGCCGGAAAATTCCGGCATCGTGCCGGAACAAAGCATTATTGTCGGCAACACTGTATTATACGGTGCCATTTCCGGCGAATGTTATTTTCGCGGTGTCGCCGGTGAACGTTTCGCCGTGCGCAATTCCGGCGCCATAGCGGTTGTCGAGGGTTGCGGCGATCACGGCTGTGAATATATGACCGGCGGAGTAGTGGTCGTCATTGGTGAAACCGGGCGCAACTTTGCAGCCGGCATGAGCGGCGGCATCGCCTATGTGCTTGATGAAGATCACAGCTTTGAACAACGCTGCAACCTGTCGATGGTCGACCTTGAACCGCTGGCATCGGAAGATGACAGTCTGGAAAAAACCGGCCACCAGGGCGGTGATCTTGAAAGCCACGGTTTGGTTGATGTGCGCCACAACATGGATCGATTTGATGAAGAGCGCCTGCGCCAGCTGATCGAAAATCATTTACACTATACCGCCTCCACACAAGCGGAAAACATTCTCAATAACTGGGAAGAAATGGTGACCAAATTCGTCAAGGTCATGCCGGTCGAATATCGTCGTGCTCTTCAGGAAATGGAACAAGCTGAAACGCCGATGGATATGTCACTAGGGTTTAGGGGGAGCAAATAATCATGGGTAAGATTACGGGTTTCCTAGAAATAGAACGCCAGGACCGGCGTAATAAACCGGCCGCCGACCGTGTCCGCACCTACAAGGAATTTGTAATTCCGCTGTCTGATCCAGAGGTTACCCGCCAGGCTGCGCGCTGCATGGATTGCGGCATTCCTTATTGTCACAGTGGATGCCCGGTAAATAACCAGATCCCCGACTGGAATGATCTGGTTTATAACGGCGATTGGGAAGAAGCCAATCGCAACCTGCATTCAACCAACAACTTCCCCGAATTCACCGGGCGAATCTGCCCGGCTCCATGCGAAGCGGCCTGCACCCTGAACATTGAAGATAATCCGGTCACAATCAAGACAGTCGAGTGTGCGATCGTTGACAAGGCCTTTGAACAAGGCTGGATAACACCACAATCACCAACCCAATCGACCGGTAGAAAGATCGCAATTGTTGGCTCAGGTCCGGCAGGCATGGCGGCCGCACAACAACTTGCCCGCGCTGGCCACGAGGTCCACCTTTACGAAAAAAACGCCAAGCCCGGCGGCTTGCTGCGTTATGGCATCCCGGATTTTAAGATGGAAAAACATCTTATCGACCGCCGCTTCGCCCAAATGGAAGCAGAAGGCGTGATTTTTCACGGTAACGTTCATGTTGGCGAAGACCTTCAGGCGTCCGAACTGGAGCAGTCGCACGATGCTGTTTTGCTGGCCGGTGGGGCTGAAGTATCTCGCGACCTGCCGGTCGAAGGACGGGCGCTCGACGGTGTTCATTTTGCCATGGATTTTTTACCCCAGCAAAATCGGCGGGTGTCAAATGAACCTGTTGGAAATGTCCAACTGATATCGGCAGCAGGCAAGCATGTAGTTGTCATTGGTGGGGGAGATACCGGCAGCGACTGCATTGGCACGTCATTTCGTCAAGGTGCTCTGTCGGTCACTCAATTGGAAATCATGTCTGTTCCGCCGACCCATGAAAACAAGGAATTGACCTGGCCTGACTGGCCACTGAAATTGCGCACCTCTTCAAGCCAACGCGAAGGTGCGGCTCGTGAATTCAGTGTTATGACGACAAAATTCAGCGGTCACAACGGCCACGTAGAACACCTTCACTGTGTGCGGGTTGATGACAAATTCAAACCCATCGAAGGATCAGAGTTTACGCTTCCAGCTGAACTGGTTTTGCTCGCCATGGGCTTCGTTCATCCCGTCCAAGATGGCATGGTCTCGCAGCTCTGCCTGCAACTCGACGACCGTGGCAATGTAAATGCAAATACTCGTGATTACCGCTCATCAAAGGATAAGATCTTTACTGCTGGTGACATGAGGCGCGGGCAATCTCTCGTTGTTTGGGCAATACGCGAAGGCAGGCAGGCCGCCCGCGCTATAGATGAGTTTCTAATGGGATCAAGCGACCTGGCGCAGTGAAATTTCCGTTCAGGATGCATCGCGAAATTTCTGCGCAAGATCGTCCCAGGTTGTTTCTTTTAACGATTGAATTTGTTCGCGCATAGCCGTCATAAGGTCACTTAATCCGCGTTCCTCCATCCACCCATGCCAGGTTTCAGCATAGGCGATGACGACATCCTCAATGTCGCCGGCCGGCAGGTCCCTGACCCATGAAACCAAGGCGTTGGAATTAAAAACTGCCAACATCAAAGCCGTCAAAATCATCGCCCGCAACATTAAGCGGTAATTGCAAGAAGTCTCAATTTCGCCGGTATACTCAACATTGCCCGGCTTATCGTCCACAAATGTTGATGGTGAAGACATTGCCAATGTGAGATCGTCCGCATCTTCTCGCGCAGGAATTGAAGCATTTTTTCCCGGTAAAGACCATTCCTCTGGGCTTGTTGTTTGGGGTTTTTCTCCACGGGATTTAACTTTCTTCGGGCTACCTTTCGCTGTTTTTACCCCGGCCGGTGTCGAACGCGATTTGGCCTTTGGCGGCTTTTTCACCTCTATTTTAGAGGCAGCTTTAGCCCTGGTGTTTCTTGCCTTTGATCTGGCCTTCGTGTCGGTTGATTTTTTAAGCGTCATTGCCGGGCCTAAAACTGGAAATAAATAAACGGGGCCACCCCTTCAGGGGAAACCGCCTCGATCAACAACAAACCAACCCCCAACATCAAACCCAAACGAACCGCGCCAAAGGCTACAAGACGCTCGGCCAGACGATCAGCCCAGTCTCCGGGCAAAAACTGGCTGCCCAGGGATCCAAAAACAAGCACGCCAAGAAAGGGGGTGGTAAGCTCCGGTGCCACTGCCCAATCACTTAGTCCGCGCAGCAAAGCCAGTGCTGTATCAAGATCGGGCGAGCGAAACAATATCCATGAAAAACACACCAGATTGAAAGTAATCAAAACACCGGTGAAATTGGTAACAAAGCGCCCACCGGTGTCACTAACCTTAAGGACACGGCCAATCGCATCATCACCATAACCATGGCCGGCAAGCGCAAAGACCGGTTGAGGTTTGAGTTCACGGATCAAACGTTCGATCGTTATGGCAAGGCCGTGAAAAACGCCCCACAAAATAAAGGTCCAGGCAGCACCGTGCCAAACTCCACCCAAAACCATGGTGATAATTATATTGCGATAGGCCAAAGACTTAACCCCCCGGCTTCCGCCCAAGGGTTTGTAGAGATAATCTCTCAGCCAGGTTGAAAGCGAAATATGCCAACGCCGCCAAAAATCCTGAAGAGATTTCGCCCGGTAAGGTTGATTGAAATTTCGGTCAAACTGAAATCCCAGGAGTGCGGCGATACCAATGGCAATATCGCTATACCCGCTGAAGTCACAGTAAATCTGTACCGCATAGGCATAGACCCCGATTGCCAGATCAACCGCGCCATAGGCGGAAGGATCAAAAAATACTTTATCGACCAGTTCAGTTGCCAGGTAATTGGCGATAACCATTTTCTTGAACAGGCCCGAAAGTATCAGCACGATACCAAAAGCAATTTGCCGCTGCGTCAGGCGGGGAGCTGTGTTGAGCTGCGGTAAAAAGTGTGCAGCCCTGACAATCGGCCCGGCAACTAATTGAGGGAAAAAAGAAATGTATAAGCACAGATCGACTAACGATTTAACCGCCTGGGCATCTTTACGGTAGACATCAACCACATAAGAAATGCCCTGGAAAGTGAAAAACGAAATCCCGACCGGCAGAATTATCTCCAGAAACGGAAGATCGCGTTCGATTTCCAAGCGGACCAACAGATCGGTCAATGTATCCAGGAAAAAGCCGTAATATTTGAAAAAACCCAGTATCGTCAGATTAAGGCCAACGGCTATAGCAACAATTATCCGGCGTTTGCGATCTTCTTCGCAACGTTGCAACAAACAGCCTGCCCAATAATTAAGAAGGGAGCTGGTAAATAAAAGACCGGTAAAACGCCAGTCCCAATAGCCGTAGAAAAAATAGCTGGCAGCCAGAAGGAAAAGCTTTCGAGCCTCAAATTGCCGTCGCAATTCCCAGCTGATGGTAAATACCACCAGAAAGAACACCGCAAAATCAAGCGTTGGAAAAAGCATTTCCGCCGCACCACTCAATAATCATTAATCCAAAACCAATTCGTAGTCAGAAGACCGATCCGGCAGCTACTAATCCAATACAGCCAATCGCTGTTTGCTACCTTGTTTGAATTTCCGGTATCCCGTCATCAGAAAGTCATACAGTGCCGCTGCCGAGCGTTTGCCGCCAAGGTCATTGAAATGAACTTTGTCGCCATAAGCCAAAGGTGGCGTTGCATTAGCCCACCGATAAGTACCGCAGTTCCCGCCCATAACCGTGGACCAATCCCAATAAGCCGTCTTTAGACGTTGTGCCACAAGCCGTTGCTGATTGCGGACACGAGCAAGGTTAGGCGGCGCATGCCAGCGCGCCAGTCGTTCAGATTTTAGTGCCAGAAGAGTGGAATATTGCGCCGTTTCTTTTTGTGACAATGGTTTGCACGAAGGTTGCGTATCCGATTGGCGAGCATATTTTGGCAACCGGTTGGAATCCGGAGCACCTAATACCAATATTGAGGGACGTCCCGCTGCACGAGATAGCTTTTTCACCGAGGCTTCATATTGTTTTCTATACGCCTGAAGGTCGAGACCGTCATCAAATCCCTCATTGGTGCCATAACCCAGAACAATAAGATCCGGTTTTAGGAGCTTCATTTCGTCGGCAACCAAAGCCGAATTCCAGCGCTTCATCACCTCCGCTGATGCCCCCGGCAAACCAAGACTGACATAACGCAGGCCAGGTTTTTTTATCAACGCACTCCAACCAAACAGGGACACCCGTTTATCATCAAGTGTTTTCAGGCTCAATGACTGTATACCCGGATTGCTGCGAAAGCGGCGAATTCTCTGACGAGCCGCATACAGGTTAAGTATTTTC
>JAJFHR010000075.1 GCA_021775515.1 Hyphomicrobiales bacterium
CAGCGTTTTTACCGGCGGTAGAATTTTCGACTGGCTGGCAGTTGCGGTTTGGCTGCGAATAGCGGTTGAGGCGATATCGACGACCTGAGATTGATCAAGAATTCGCCTTAACATGTTTACAAAAAGGCCGGATAACGGCAGATTTGACCAGTCCGAATTTGCCGTTACATGGAACAGCACAATTGTGCCTGAGCCTTTGGTCGTCGCTGTTACCAGCGGTGTACCATCCGACAAACGCGCCCAGGTTTTGCCTGGCAGGTCGGGCGTTGGTTCAGCCAGAACTTGCCTTGAAATGGAGATTTCGTCACTGGACTTGAGGCCAGAAAAAGGGCTTTCTTCGGAAAATTCCGCCATTTTTTGCGGCTTGCGCCAGGTTAAGGCGCCACCAAGTGCCCGGCCACCGCGTCTAAGCTCGACTGGAATTAAATTGTCGTTGAGGCTGGCCAGCCTTGGACCGGCAAAACGGACGAGTAGGCCGCCGCGTTCTACCCATTCATTGACCTTTACTTCGTCCAGGCCAACCAATTTGCCGACATCTGCAAGAACCAGTAGAGCGAGAGGCTGGCTCAACAATCCGCTTATCGCGGAGGTAGCCGTTTCGGTCTGGGTTTGTCTAATTTCCGCATAAGGAGCAAGGGCTTTGCGGACGTAATAAAGTGGCCCCAACAGAGGCTGGGCCTGATCGATCGATCCGCCGGAAACCAGCCCGACGGGACGCCGGCGCCATCTGTCATCCAGCAGGTATATCGATCCGGCAGATTGTTGGCCGGTAACTTCCAGCCGGCGGATTTGGTTTCTCAGTTCAGACGGCATTGTCAGTTTGGCACCTAGCTCACCCTTTGGTGTGAGCTTCAGTTCCACCTGACCGAGATTGCGCCCGTTTTCTGCCAGGGCTCGAACCGCCGGTAGATTTTTTGGAAGATCGCCAGCAGTTGCAGTAATTGCGCGCAGCACCAAATCGCCTTCTTTGATAACCGGTGGTTTCAAAGCGATTATTTCAGGGCCATCAGGTTGGCTCACCACGGTTAACGAGCCTTTGCCATCACCCAGACTGGCCAGGGTATTATTGAAATTTTCGGCCTGGCCATAATCAAGACCATCGCTGAGCCAGAAGACTTCGGGCTCCTTGGTTTGAGCCAACGCGTTTTTCAAGCGCTGGGCGGCTTTGAGACGATCAGCAACAAAGGGTTGCGGTTTTAGCGCCAGGGCAATTTCCTTAGCAGCCGTGGCTGGTTTAAATGTCGGTGCTGGCGATTTTAGTTTCACGGCGGTTGTCTCAATTGCTACAGGGCGTGAGGCGCGCGCTGCTTCTTCAATCAAGGTCAACAAAAGTTCCTGCCGCAATTTCCATTTCGGCGCGGATGCCCATGTGTCGTCCACTACAATCACCATCGGACCGGTGCCGGAACTGGTCTGTTTTGCAGGGTTGAGAACCGGTTCAGCAAAGGCCAAGATGATGAAGACGGCCAGGGCGGTTCTAAGTACAATCAGCCACCACGGGCTTTTGTCGGGAGTTTCTTCTTTGTCGGTGAGGCCAAATAAAAACCGGATGGCAGGAAATGCCACCAGTTTTGGTTTGGGTGGAGTAATTCGCAGTAACCACCACAATAACGGCAGGGCGATGAGCGCTGATAAAGCCAGTGGAAACAAGAAGCCGAGGGAGCCAAGCGTCAACATTGCCTAATTACCACCTGCCACGTGGGAGAGATGGGCAGCCCCGCTGCCAATAACACCACGCATTGCCGCATTGTCGCCCAATAGCCCATAAAGTTTAAGCATGGCTGACTGGGCGGTCTGGTCGGTGTGATGAAGTGTGTATGTCCATCCTAGACGCCTGGCAAATTCGGCAATCCTTGCTTGATGATCAGACATTTTCCCGATGTATTCAGAGCGCAGGCTCTCAGCTTTACCAACGGTATACCGGCTGTCGTCCTCCAGGCCTGAAAATTCGGTCCGACCGTAGTAGGGCAGGGTTTCTTCCGCTGGATCGAGAATTTGGACGAGGTGGCCGTTTACCTCCGGAACCGCCAGGGCTGACAGGCGTTCAACAAGTAATTCTATGGGCTCAAGAAAATCGGAAAGGAAAATCGCTGAGGAAAACCGCGGCATTTCAGCGTTTGGTGGCAGGCTGAATTGGGCCGGATCGTCTGTTTCTTCCTCCCGGGTCAAAAAACCTGCCAAACGCTGCACAATTCCCTGACCGGTAGCAGGCGCAATCCGGCTGCCCAGAATACCAATTCTTTCACCGCCACGCACAAGTAGCACGGCCAGGGCTAATGACAGCAGGATAGAGCGATCGCTTTTGCTGGTCGGCGACAGTGAAGATTGAAAATCCATTGAGGCTGAGCGGTCACACCAGATCCATACGGTGTTGGCTGCTTCCCATTCATTTTCACGGATCAGCAACGTGTCACTGCGCGCAGATTTCCGCCAATCGATGCGGTTGGACATATCACCGGGCTGATAGTGTCTGAATTGCCAGAATGCCTCGCCTACCCCGGTTTTCCGACGGCCATGCATGCCCTGTATTATGGTATGGGCGACCCGATCCGCCTCGGCCAAAAGAGGCGGCAGGGTGCTTGCGAGATGTTCGGCTTGTTCCTGCCGGCGGATGGGCATTTCTGGTTTGTCCACGGCTGCTCCAGAGGGTCAAATTTCGGGTTTGATCCTCTAGCCTATGCTTTCGCACAGATGATCAATAATGTTACTCAGGCGAATTCCGTCAGCCCGGGCCGCAAAGGTTAAGGCCATACGGTGCTTTAGAACCGGGCGGGCCAGCGACAGCACATCGTCAATTGACGGGCTCAGGCGGCCTTCGAGAAGACATTTGGCCCGAACACCCAGCATTAACGCCTGACTGGCGCGCGGGCCAGGCCCCCAGGCCACGTGTTTTCGTATCTCACTCGAAGAATTATCGTCAGTGGGACGTGCATCGCGGACAAGTTTGAGAATGGCCTCGACAATAGCGTCGCCAACCGGCATTTGCCGGATCAAACGCTGAGCAGAGATCAAATCCGGAGTAGAAAAAGCCTTTTTTGCCTGTGTTTCCGTGGCCCCGGTGGTGGCAAAAAGCATCCGGCGTTCGGCTTCCAGATTTGGATAGGAAATATCAATTTCGAGAATGAATCTGTCCAGTTGGGCTTCCGGCAGGGGATAAGTACCTTCCTGTTCCAGTGGGTTTTGGGTGGCGAGCACGTGAAACGGTCGTGGCAATTCGTATGTTTCACCGGCCACCGTGACATGATGTTCCTGCATGGCCTGCAGCAGTGCGGATTGTGTGCGCGGGCTGGCGCGATTTATCTCATCAGCCATTAGCAATTGCGAGAAAATTGGCCCACGCACAAAACGGAACTGACGTTTGCCGCTAACAGTCTCGTCCAGTATCTCGGAGCCGACGATATCCGCCGGCATTAAGTCGGGGGTAAACTGGATGCGTTTTTCATTAAGCCCCAGCACCACACCCATGGTTTCGACCAGGCGGGTCTTGGCGAGACCCGGCACTCCGATCAAAAGTGCGTGACCGCCGGCTAGTATTGCAATCAGCGTCTGATCAACTACCTGGTCCTGACCGAAGATCACTTCGCGGACCGCTTCGCGCGCTAAAACGAGCTTCTCGCTGGTTTTTTCAAGCTTTGGGACGATATTTCCGTCGACTTCATTGATGGTTTGCATATGAGCCATTATATGTTGATTTGTTGCGATTAAGAAGGACTGATCGACAATCAATGACGATCATGTGATCTTCGGTCGAATATTTACAGGAAAACCCCTATTGTTAATACTGTCGTAGAGGCTACTAAGCTAGCGAGATGGCATCATTATGACGATCGAACAGTCTACTGGCAATATTCAGCCGCCGGAAAGAATCACACCGCTTAAAGGTTTGTTCGAGGCTGAGGTTGCGGCAAAAAATACCAAGGGGCTGCCGCCGGTACATTTATGGAATCCGCCGTTTTGCGGTGATCTTGATATGAGGATCGCTGGCGATGGCACGTGGTATTATATGAAATCTCCAATCGGCCGCAAACGGCTGGTGCGGCTGTTTTCAACAGTTTTGCGGTATGACGAAGATGGCAAATACTATCTGGTGACGCCTGTCGAGAAGGTCGGAATCACCGTTGATGATGCACCGTTTCTGGCGGTTCAAATGTCGGTTGAAGGGCAGGGAGAACAACAGATCCTCCATTTTACCACCAACGTCGGTGACGAAGTTTGCGTAGACAACAAACATCAGCTCAGGTTTGAAACCGAAAATGACACCGGTGGCCTTAAACCCTATGTGCTGGTGCGGGGCCGCTTGGAAGCATTGATAAATCGTGCGGTATTTTACGACTTGGTCGAACTGGGGTGTGAGCACATGGTTGATGGCGAGCAGCGATTTGGGGTTTGGAGCAGCGGTGAGTTTTATGAAATGGCCAAGGCCCGTGATCTTGCCCATGAGTAGTACCGGAGCGGTTGTTTGAAAGCTCAGAACTTTAAATTTACCGGAGACGAACTCAGGCAATTGGCGTTAAACTGCCTGCTGCAGGATATCCCGAAGTCAGCCTTTGATTTTTCAATACCGAGCGGGCGCAGTGATTTCGACCTCAATCCGGATTATCACGAAAACCTGGAGGGAGATTTAGCGCCGAGGCTTGCCGCCGTCCTCATTCCGGTGATCAATTATGAACGTGGCGCCAAGGTGCTGCTTACCCGCAGACCCAATTCTATGCCCTCGCACCCGGGGCAGGTGGCGTTTCCGGGCGGCAAGGTGGAAAAAGCTGATTTCGGTCCGGAAGCTGCTTCATTAAGAGAGGCGCAGGAAGAAGTCGGTCTCGATCCAAACCTCGTTGAAACAATTGGTTTTCTCGATACTTATCAGACCGGCACCGGCTTTCGGGTTGTACCGGTTGTGGGTCTGGTTCACTCCTCCTACGATCTCAAGCTTGATCCGCGAGAGGTGGATGAAGCTTTTGAAGTTCCGCTGGAATTTTTGATGACACCTCATAATCATCAAAAACACTCAAGGATATGGAAAGGGCGAAAACGTGCTTACTATGCTATGCCCTATGGTGATAAGTTTATCTGGGGGGCAACCGCAGGCATGTTGAGAAATTTTTATGATCGGGTTTATCGTGATTAGGACGCATTAATGATACGGCTTTTATTTTTTGAACTCTTTATATTTTTTCTCCCTTTTTTGCTTTACGCGCTTTATTTGCTAGCAGTGAAACAAAAAGAGACTGGCCAGGGGTTTTGGGAAGAAGCGCCGATTTTTAATCTCAGTATGACCGGTCTTTTGCTTGTTGGCGGCGGCATCATTGCCTATGGGCTCTATTGGTCGTAATTCTGGTTCGGCTCAAGGCATTCTTTAAGGTTTTTTCGTTCCGGCTGAACGAAAAGGGCACTTGAATATGGCGCAGTCACAAAACGATCTTCCAAATCTCGCGGAGGCGGACTGGCTGAATTCTCCCACGCTTAAGGCAGTTTTTGCGGTGCTTGGCGGCTGTAATGAGGTGCGTGTGGTTGGCGGAGCCGTACGCGATACGCTGCTCGGTAGAAAAGTTGGCGACATAGATCTGGCCACTACCCGTTCGCCTGACGAAATCATGCAAAGAAGCATAAATGCGGGCCTCAAAGCGGTGAGAACCGGCGGAGATCACGGCACAGTCAGTGTGATTGTGACGCGGGAAATGATTACACAGGTTTTTGAAGTTACCCCGTTGAGAATAGACGTTAAAACCGACGGCCGACACGCTATTGCCGAACCAACTCAAAGTTGGGCACTGGATGC
>JAJFHR010000076.1 GCA_021775515.1 Hyphomicrobiales bacterium
CCTTGGCGATGAGGTTGCGAGCCTTGGTAATTTGTTTTTTGTTTCTTAAACCTCGCACACGCGCATAGAGCAGCGAGGGATCGTTGCGCAGGGCGCGAGGCACCGCCGAAAAATACCGGCCTGCTTTAGCGGAGCGGCTCAGATAAGCTTGAGCGGCCGTGACCATTTTCACATAACCGGATCCAAGCCTGGCTGCGTTTCTTTTCGCCGGTTTGATTTTACGGGCATAGATATATAGTTGAATTCGGGCGACATGGTCTGACCGGCTGAGCAGCCGACCCAACTCTTTGAGAGCCCGTTTTTCTATACTTTTGTCAAATTTATTGTTGCGCCAGGCACTGCGGGCCCATTTTTGGGCACGCGCCTTATTTCCCAATGCCAAATACGCCCTGGAAAGTGCCAGTTTGCCTTCGCCAGACGTTGGAGCGCGCGTTCGAAAGTGACGCAATACCACTTCGGGATTTTTCCGGTCTTTGAATAACGATTGCTCGGCGCGTGTCCTCAACACCGTCTGGCGGGCCCATTCCGGATTGGACTTCATAAATCGAGCAATCCGCTCATAACCAGCGTCAAGCTTTGGCGAAATTACGTAGACCCATTCGACTAATTTTCGCGCAGCAACATCGGATAAATCCCGGCTTTCATTAAAGGCTGCGGGAAAATTGTTGTTAAGCGCATAACGCAAAGCCCGGTCCAAAACCTTCAACTCCGAACGCGATAAAGATCCTGATGAAGAGGCCAGGGCGATTTGGCGGCGTTTTTTTACCTGGACCTTTTTTTGAGTGGCTTGCGCTGATGTTTCGGGATGAATGGTGCCCGTCAGTCCAGAGGGGCGAGGGCGCGGCAGTGGAATTTTCCCCTGAATGGCAGATGCCATCACCGGCTCGAACGAAAAAGCGGCAAGTATGACGCCTATTGGCAATAGATTTTTGCCAAATTTAGCGGAAAAATTTTTTTGAAGTGATCGCAATAGAATAGACCTCTGCTTGCGGATAACAAAATATAAATCAGATTCTCGATTTCAAATCATTAGTATTGTAACAAACACCAGCCAGAAAACAGTTAATTTGTTTTCAATTTATTTGTTTCAAAAGAAGTGCTGGACCCCAAACTCAATGGGCAGCCCCTTGACTGTGCCGTAATTTGGCCATCTCATGCTTTAAATGTGACGATGTTTGGGCGAAAAATAATTCAAACTATGTTGCAGTTGCACCCAGGTTGGCGTTAGGTTAGCCGCGATTTGAAAAACCATAACAAATCATCAGTGAATTAATACCCGATTGGAGTAAGAAAAATGACCCTCGACAAGTTTAAAGGTTCAATGACCGCCCTCATCACCCCCATGAGTAATGGAGCTGTTGATGAAAAGGCGCTGAAATCTTTTGTCGACTGGCAGATAAAACAAGGCTCCAACTGCCTGGTGCCCGTAGGCACTACGGGTGAATCACCTACATTGTCGCACGAAGAACACATGGCCGTTGTTGATATTACCATCGAAGCTGCGGAAGGGCGGGTTCCGGTTATTGCCGGTGCTGGATCTAATAATACGGCTGAAGCCATTATGCTTACCAAACATGCCGTGAGTGCTGGTGCAGATGCCGTTTTGGTGGTCACTCCCTATTATAACAAGCCTACTCAGGAAGGTCTTTATCAACATTTCAAAGCAATCAATGATTGCGCCGACATTCCTATCTTCATTTATAATATTCCCGGCCGCAGTATTGTTGATATGTCGGTGGCAACCATGGCACGAGCATTTGAGCTTGCCAATGTGGTCGGCGTTAAGGATGCTACCGCTGACATAAGCCGCGTGAGCAAACAGCGCAGGGCAATGGGCGTCGAATTCATTCAGCTTTCCGGTGAAGACGCCACGGCTTTAGGATTTAATGCACATGGTGGCCATGGGTGTATTTCAGTTACATCGAATGTTGCACCAGCTTTGTGCCGGGAATTTCACGATGCCTGCCTAGGTGGTGATTATAGCAAGGCACTGGGTGTGCAGGACCGGCTTATGCCGCTGCATGAAGCGCTCTTTGTTGAAGCAAGCCCGGGGCCGATCAAATATGCTGCCTCTCTGCTTGGCTTGTGCAAGGCCGATACGCGTCTACCCCTGGTGCCAGTTATGGAATGCACCAAAGTTAAGGTGAAAGACGCGATGGTGCATGCTGGTTTAATGAATTAGACCTGACCCTAGCGTGTGACGCGGACCTGAGGAATAAATGGCAACAAAGAAAGGCCGCAAGGCATTATCTTCTGGCCAACAGATAATTGTGGCGAACCGCAAGGCGCGCCATGATTACCTGATAGAAGATGTCTTTGAGGCAGGCATAGTTCTGGTCGGCACAGAGGTTAAGGCCTTGCGAGAAGGCAAGGCTAGCCTGAGCGATGCTTACGCTGCTGAAAAAGATGGTGAACTTTGGTTGTTCAGTTCATACATTGCTGAATATGGCGCGGCCAACCGGTTTAATCATGCAACGCGCAGACCGCGAAAGCTGCTTTTACATGCCCGTGAAATAGACCGGTTGTTTGGTGCCAGTCAGCGCGAGGGAATGACACTTGTGCCGCTTTCGCTGTATTTCAATGATCGTGGCATTGCCAAGGTGGAACTGGCAATTGCGCGCGGTAAAAAGCTTTATGACAAACGTCAAAGTGCCAAGGAAAAATCCTGGAAACTCGACAAAGCCCGGCTGATGCGGGAAAAAAACTGACGCCGGCTTTGCGATGGGGGCTGAAACATGAGTAAAAATCTACTTGAACTACCTTCAGATCTTCCAGTACCGATAGATGATGGAGCGGCGGATCATTTGGCCGGTATGGCACTTCCCAGTATTAAGTTGGCGGCGACAGACGGAAAACAGATTGACCTGTCCAAGGTGCCAGGAAGAGTAGTGATTTATGCCTATCCGCGGACTGGCCGGCCGGGTGAACCGGTGTTCTACGAAGGATGGGAAGCAATTCCAGGTGCACGCGGGTGTACACCGCAATCGTGCAGCTTTCGCGATCATTATCAGGAGCTTCAGGCCTTGGGTGCAGAAGTTTATGGTCTGAGCACTCAAGATACTGCCTTCCAGCGCGAAGTTGCCGGACGGCTGCATCTGCCATTTTCAATTCTAAGTGATGATGACCTGAGGCTAACCCGGGCGTTGAACCTGCCGACGTTTGACGTCAACGGTCAAACATTGCTCAAGCGGCTAACACTGGTAGTTTGCGCTGGAGTAATAGAGCATGTGTTCTATCCGGTGTTCCCGCCCAATACGCATGCTGAGGTGGTTATTGAATGGCTTCAGTCTCATCCACCTAAATAGCTGCGGATATTGGCAAAAACGTCTTCAAACATCTGCGTGGTCAATCGACCTGTGTTGGTATTGTAGCGAGAGCAGTGATAGCTGTCGAACACCACGAGGTTGGTTGAAATCTGATGTTTGACGTTGTGGGCGAATTTGTGTGCAGCCCTAGGTTCTTCAAGGGCGCTTAAGGTATTGTTGTGGGCGATCAGTCCCAAAGCCAAAATTGCCCGCAAGTTGGGCAGGTGATTGATTGTTGCTGTCAAAAAAGGGCGGCAGGTAGCCATTTCATGACCAATAGGCTTATTTTGCGGCGGCACACAGCGTACAGCGTTGGTAATCAAAGTATCACGTAATTCGAGCCCATCGTCGGGTCTGGCCTCATAGGTTCCAGTGGCAAATCCGAATTTCAACAAAGTGGCATAAAGGAGATCACCGGCATAATCTCCGGTGAAAGGGCGGCCGGTTTTATTGGCGCCAGTAACACCGGGAGCTAATCCGACAATGAGAAGCTGGGCGTCTTTGGCTCCAAATGAGGGCACGGGGGCGTTAAACCAGTCGGGATGATCCTGGTTAATTTCGAGACGGTAAGCCTTTAGGCGATCGCACAATCCGCAATTTGCCGGTGGATCAACCGGAACTTTACAAATCGATGAGGTCATCATCGTCATCATATTCAAAGTGTTCATCGCCTGGCAGTGGTGGATGTT
>JAJFHR010000077.1 GCA_021775515.1 Hyphomicrobiales bacterium
GCAATCTGCTCGACCGTGAGGTGGAGTTTTTACCTTCAGATGCTGAAATTCACGAAAGGCAGGCCTCTGGAAATGCTTTGACCCGTCCGGAATTATCCGTTTTGCTCGCTTATGCCAAAATAGTTTTGTTTGACGATCTGCTGGCAACAAACGTTCCTGACGATGCTTATCTTGGTGCGGAATTGATGCGATATTTTCCTGCCACGCTGCAGAAAACATATCCAGACGCCATCGCTGGCCACAAACTGCGCCGTGAAATTATTGCAACAATGTTAGCCAATAGTATCGTCAATCGCGGCGGACCGACAATTATTAGCAGGTTGATGGATGAAACAGGTGCTGATGTCGCTGAAATTGCCGCCGCTTTTGCAATTGCACGCGATAGTTTCGGGCTAACCGATTTGAATGCCCGGATAGATGCACTCGACAACAAGATACCTACCGAGGTCCAAACCAAACTTTACGTCGAAGCACAAACTCTTATGCGGGATCAACTGGTGTGGTTTTTACGCAATACATCAACAACCAAGGGGCTGGAGAATGTTATTGCGCATTATCGCAACGGCCTGGCGGAATTAGAGACATCGCTTAACAGTATTTTGCCCCAGACAGTGAAGGATGAACTTGAACGGGATCAAAAACACCTGATCGCCAAGGGCGTCCCAGCCAAGCTTGCCCGCAAAATATCCAGCCTGGGTATTCTTGCTCGTGGCCCGGATATAATCTATGTCGCAGAACGGTCGGGTAAAAAGCTTCTTGATGTCGCCAAGGTATTTTTCAAATTAGGCGCTGAACTAAAGGTCGATTGGCTCATCAAGCGAGCCAGCGACGTATCTGCAGCCGATTATTTTGATCGACTGGCACTCGATCGCACCATCGACAATATGTATAACGCCCAGCGCGCCATTACCGGCGAAATCCTGGTCCAGAAAGTTCCTGCAGCCAAAGCTTATCAAACGTGGCGAAACAAAAACGCCGTTGCTTTTGACCGGACCCAGCTTGCCGTCAATGAGACCGTGGACTCAGGCCGTCTCACTCTGGCAAAACTCGCCGTAGCCAGTGGCCACCTGCGCGATCTCGTAACCGGGTAGGTTACCTGAGGCATACTTGGCAGGTTTCGCAGGCGCATTGAATTGTCCTGGCCAAAACTAAAGCGTGTCTCGCAAAAGTGGGCACCGGTTTTGCGATAAAGACAGGCGAAAAAACAAAGGGTTAAAGTGTGTCAAATGAATCCAAAAAAGGAAACACGCTTTAATGCCTGAAATGGCGCATGCCGGTGAACACCATGGCGATACCGGCATCATCCGCTGCGGCTATAACTTCCTCATCGCGCATCGACCCGCCCGGCTGGATAACCGCCGTGGCACCGGCTTCAACAGCGGTTAACAATCCATCAGCAAAAGGGAAAAATGCATCCGAAGCAACAACCGACCCAATCGCGAGGCTTTCCGGCAGTCCGCTGGACTTGGCTGCTTCTTGTGCTTTATGTGCAGCAATACGCGATGAATCAACCCGACTCATTTGGCCAGCACCGATGCCCACCGTTGCCGTGTTTTTGGCGTAAATGATGGCGTTTGATTTGACATGTTTAGCGACTTTGAAAGCAAATTTCATATCCGACAATTCCTGCTCCGTTGGCGCACGTTTTGTTACAACCTGCAAATTACAGGCTTCAACTGTTCCTGAATCGCGCGATTGGATCAGGTAACCGCCAGCAACGGTGCGGACATTCCTGCCTCCAGCAGCAGGATCAGCCAGACCTTCTGTTAACAGTAGCCGTAAGTTTTTTTTGCCAGCAATGATTCCAAGCGCGTCTTGGTCCGCCCCCGGAGCAATGATGACTTCGGTAAAAACCTTGATAATTTCTTCGGCCACCGCGCCATCAAGGGGTCTGTTAACAGCAACAATTCCACCAAACGCGCTGACATTGTCGCAAAGCAACGCCCGGTGATAAGCTTCGCTCAACGTCTTGCCCAAAGCAACTCCGCAAGGATTTGCATGTTTGATAATGGCGACAGCGGCCTGCTTGCCAGCGTCAAACTCGCTAACGCACTCAAAAGCTGCATCCGTATCGTTGATGTTGTTGAAGCTAAGTTCTTTGCCCTGAACCTGCTCGGCTGTAGCAACACCTTCGCGTTGTGAACCGCCGCTATAAAACAGAGCTTCTTGATGAGGGTTTTCGCCATAGCGCAAAACCTGCACCAGTTCCCCCGAAAAACTTTGACGTTGCGGAGACTTTATTTGGAGATCTTCAGCAAACCATTTGCTTATCGCTGCATCGTAGGCCGCCGTGCGCGCATAGGCCCTGGCCGCCAGCTGCTGGCGCAATTCAAGGCTGGTTACACCCTTATGCGCGTTAAGATCATCCATCACTTTCTGGTAATCATCCGTATCGACAATAACGGTAACGTCCTGGTGGTTTTTCGCTGCCGACCTGATCATTGCGGGCCCGCCGATATCAATATTCTCAATACAGTCCTGCGATTGAGCACCCTTGGCAACAGTTGCTTCAAACGGATAAAGATTAACAACAACCAGATCTATATTGCCGATTTTGTGGTCAATTTGGGCCTGTTGGTGAACCGGGTTATCGCGTATGGCTAATAACCCGCCATGAACAACGGGATGAAGGGTTTTGACGCGGCCATCCATCATCTCGGGAAAGCCGGTTAAGTCAGAGATATCACGGACAGGCAACCCTTCTTTTGCCAATAGAGCCGCCGTGCCGCCGGTTGAAACCAATTCTATGTTGAATTCAATCAGACATTTGGCAAAGTCGACAAGGCCGGTCTTGTCAGAAACAGAAAGAAGTGCGCGGCGTATCGGGCGCGTTGTCATAATAAGGTTGTACCAGTTCGTTAAGGGTTTTGCTCACCGTGAAATTATCACGCCCGATAGCACGTTTTTACACCAGTTTGAACCGGACATTTCAACCTGCCTTGTGGATGGTGCCCAGATTAATAAATTGTATTTTAATTCGTGATGGGATTTCAGATATCGCCGAGCGGCAGCCGGACTTCCTGCTCAACCTTTGCCAGGGCTTCGGCCTTGGAGGTCTTTTCCGGTACAACTTTTTTAAATGACCATTTCACGCTGGCCTGTTTTTGCACTGACCCATGAATGACAAGTTGCCGGGTTTTGGCGGGCCCGGTTTCATCTATAAGAAAAATACTTTCTTCGATGGCTATTTCGCCACCAAGGATTGAAAATATCCAACTGGTTTTATTTGGCAATATTAGAAATATCTGCCGGCCATCCTGTGTCGGTGTCGGTTTCACGCCTGGATGCAGGTGAAACCTGAGGGTGAAAACATCGTGAGCATTTTGTGTCAGCGGGCGGCGGGATTTCTTAACCCGCCTCAACCGGTCTTCACCGCGGACATCCTGGCCATTGTCACTGAGGTAAATTCGTCGTTCATGTCTAATGCCGTAGCGGTCTACATAACCGTTATGTCCTGTTTCCAGCAACAAACCATCCGGGCCTTCCGTGCGGCGTGATCCAGCATTAATATCCGCGCCAATTATCGGTGTACCGATAAAACGGGCAAGTTTGCCTTGCCCCAATAGTCTGGCGGACGATCGCTCGTTTATCGTAACGGCAGAATGTGCCGCCGTAGCGCGCGCGGCCTGTGAAAGAGGTGATTTTTCATCTTTATCCGCACCACAATTCACTACAATGCGGTGTGGCCCATCACTTAATTCCATCGATAGACATCCGGCATGAGCATTGTGGCTGACACTCACCGGCGGAGGTGATCCGCTGTCTACAAATATCAGGGTCTTTTTTGCCTCGAGACGATGATAACCGGAATGAGGCGCATAACTGAATGGTTTGCCGTTGGTCTCATCGTGCTCGAAATACCGGGCAATTTCCGCCACTTTGAGTGAGGATACTCCATTAAAGCCCGCCAGTCCGCCATCACCATGGAGAAAGAACCGCACCATAGGAAAAATCCGGTCTATGGATGTTATCAAGGCCTGGGGCGCGACCAATCCCCGTGCTGCAAAACTGAGCTTGGTTGGCAAGAGAATTCCCAGTGCATCTGTCAAAGCCTGAGGATTGCGGCTCAAATGACCGCCATCCGCCAGTATCTGCCGATTTAGTTCAAAATCGAGGATTTTGATCGCACGTTTTGATAATCCGTCCAGGCCGTCTAGAGCCAGTCCGGCGAGAATGAGAGTGCAGGCAGCCGTCAGACGGTGGGGACCATCTGGGACCTTGTGAATGTTGGCTTCAAGATCGTGTAGCTGCCGGCCGATGCTGCGCATAAAATCAACAGAATAGGATTTAGAACCACCTGAAAGCAGCAGGTCTGCGTTTGATAACCAGTTTAACAACCGTTGGCTGGTAATCTCAGGCCGCCAGGCGGTGGCGTGGCCGGAGCCTTGACCCTCAATCCAGTCATGCGTCAAGGCGCGGGCGAGGGATTTGATAATCTCACCATCCGCTGCGGCAAGATCATTCAACCAGGAAAAACTTAATAGTTCACGCTCCCAAATTGGCGAGGGCGGCTCAACGTCAAAAGGAGATAATCCTCCCAGCTCAGGCGAGATGCCGCCAAAGGGATAACAGCCCCGGTACATTTTTTCTGCAACCTCACTTCGACCTTGGTGAAGGTTGACAGGAACATAGACCAGGCCCTGAGGGCGTATTGAATTGGTGATCCAGTGGAGCGGGTGGCGATTTAGAATTGAATTGATTGTATTGATTGCGTGACCGGCTACGGTGGTTCCGATTACTCGGGCGCGTTCCGCAGCCGGTCCGAACGCAATTACTTTACTCAATTCTCTCACTATGGCCCTACTACGCAATACCTGTTAAAAAAAGCCCGGGTAAGAAAAACGGTTCATAAATTTTGACCCGCGTTACAAACAACGACATCGCTGGCAATATCGGTTCCATTGATGTCGAATGCCAGTAAGTCTAAAACCTAGATGGTCAACAAACCCTTTCCAGAAACGATAAAATTTTATTTTTTGGAATTTTTTTCAAGTCTCCCGCCATCCGCCCGAGCTGTTTCATAGCTGAACCAATGCAGGAGCCTCTAGGACTTGACCAAACGAGCAATATAAAACCCATCCATGCCCTGCATGCCGAGTCCAAATTCTGAATAATAATATGGCAGCGTGCGCACATCACCTCTTTCCTGGCAGGCAATTTCCAAACCGGGGATCTCTTCCGGCTTAATCAGGTCCAGGGAAAATTCCTTATTCTTTTTAAGAAATTCTGTAATTTGATCTTCGCCTTCTTCGCGCTCAAGCGAACAAACACAATAAATCAAGGTGCCTTTGGGTTTGAGAATGTCAGCAGCATGCGCAATAAGCCTAGTTTGAACTTCTGCCAGATCTGTAATGTCTTTGAGTGTTTTCAGATATTGAACATCGGGATGACGTCGAATTGTTCCAGTGGCTGAACAAGGCGCATCCAACAGAATTGCATCAGGCGCATTTTCAGGTTTGAAACTCGCTGCATCAGCCGTGATCAAATCAGCTTCAAGATTTAGCCTGGAGAGGTTCTCAGTCAGACGTTTCATGCGGTTTTTTGATCGATCAACCGCTGTAACCTTGGCACCTGCCGCAATTAGTTGTGCCGTTTTTCCTCCCGGTGCCGCACATAAATCAAGAACATTTTTGCCATCAATATCGCCAAACAGTTTCGCCGGCAAGGCAGCGGCAGCATCCTGTACCCACCAGCTACCTTCAGAAAATCCGTCAAGATTTACCGGATTGCCGGCTTGGGCAATACGCAGGCTTCCGCTAGGCAATAAGGTAGCTTTGAGTTGTTTGGCCCATTTTTTCCGATCGGACTTTACCGTAATATCCAGTGCTGGCTCCACAAGATGAGCAGCGGTAATTAGGTTCGCCCGATCCTCACCATATTGATCCTTCCAACGTTCATATAACCACGGGGGAGAATTCAGGCACTCGCCAGGGCTGACAGCGAAATTTCCCGACTGGCTTCGGGTGTAGCTGCGTAAAACCCCGTTGATCAATCCCTTGTATCGCAGTGTTTGGCGGTTTGATGCAGCCAACGATGTAGCAATATTGAGGACTGCATGAGGAGGTGATTTAAGAACCAGCAGTTGGGCAATGGCGCTGCGCAAAATATTTTGCGCAGTTTGCGCAGTATCCGGCAGAGGGTTTTTCAGGAATCTCGACAGAATTTGATCAATACGAGGCATATGGCGCAATGTCGCTATGACAATGAGGCGGGTAAAACCCCGATCCGGATCTGTCATTTCTTTTAAATCGGCGCGCCCAAGGGATTGCGACCATACTTCTTCAAATGGCCGCTTGTTGATTAGGATTGCATCAAGTACCTGCAGAGCTTCGTGTCTGACTGAATAGCCGACAGGGTGTTTTTGCCCGCGTTTAGAATGATTTCGGGAACCATTTGGGCGCCTAGCTTGGGTCATGAATTATTTTCTACGCCTGCTGCCGGGCATCTGCTTTCCAGCTAACCCCAGGGCCCGCGCTTTGAGGCTTGCTGTTGCAGGTTTTGCTGGCCATCCCAGGGTCCCGGTGTTCCAGAAATTGTATCTGATAATGTAATCTGATCTTCCATTTGCCATTGTTGGGCCAACTCTTGCAAGGCGGCAATTCTGTTTTCCGTATTTGGATGGGTCGAGAACAGATTATCCATCCCCTTTCCGATCAAGGGATTGATGATGAACATGTGCGCTGTCGCCGGATTGTTTTCCGCCGGGATGTTTTCTATATCATGCGCTGCGCCCGAAATTTTGTTAAGCGCCGAGGCCAGCCACATCGGCCGCCCGCATATTTCGGCCCCCATTTTATCAGCGGCATATTCACGAGTACGGCTGATGGTCATTTGAACCAAACTTGCGGCAAGAGGAGCAAGGATCATCAGCGCCAGCGTTCCCAGCAAACCCAGCGGATTGGAGTTGCGGCGGCCGCCAAAAAACAAGGCAAAGTTGGCGATCATTGAAATTGCGCCAGCCAGCGTAGCTGTGATGGTCATAATCAAAGTATCGCGATTTTTAATATGCGCAAACTCATGCGCCATCACACCGGCAACCTCCTCGGGGCTCAATATTTCAAGCAGGCCGGTAGTCGCAGCAACCGCTGAGTTTTCAGGGTTGCGACCAGTGGCAAAGGCGTTTGGTTGAGGGTTTTGCATCACATAAACGCGCGGCATGGGAAGTTCAGCATTTTCCGCTAACTGGCGCACAATTTCATAATATTCAGGTGCTGTTTTGGCATCAACCTCCTGAGCACCATGCATGCGCAAAACCAATTTGTCCGAATTCCAATAGCTAAAAACGTTCATAGCAACCGCCACCGCAAAGGCAATTAGCATGCCGCCTTGCCCGGCCATCATATAACCGATGGCAAGAAACAAACCGGTCATCGCGGCAAGAAGAATACTGGTTTTGAAATAGTTCATTTGATTTCGCGCAATTTATCCATTTGTTTTCATTCAACCTCTCCTCTATTTTGGGAGCGTTGGGTGCAGATGCAAGAGGCTGAATACACCCGCAATCACAAATCTATTGCTCTCAACGAAACGAATGCAGATCCACTATGAGTGCCAAAGATAAAAAAAACCAGCCTGGCAAGACTTCGCCACTTTCCCCTGCAGCCCAAAGGGCTCTTGAAGAGGCTAATAAAAGACGTGCAAAGCGCGACGGGCAGAACATCAGCCATCCCCAAGAGGTTGACGGCCGCGAAGGTTTAGAGCCGACACGCTATGGCGATTGGGAAAAAAACGGCATCCTCAGCGATTTTTAACGGCCATTTTGTGAGAACCCTTCAAGATCACCCTGTGCTATTTTTGATTTTTTTAGGAATAAAATCCAGAAAATTGGATAAATTCCTTTTCTTTTGTTGAAAATAGTACTATAGGTTGAATTAAATTAAAATAATACAATTTAAAGTATATGTTGTCTCTTCACAAACGACTTTCCCTCCCCTGGCTTCCCGTGGTTGCATTTGGTCTCCTGAATGTTTCTGCGGGAGCGCTTGGAGCTAAGGAGATGATTGCCGGCCCGGTCTTGGCTCAGGTTGAGCGCGTGATCGATGGTGATACCCTTGCCGTCGGGGCGATGATATGGGTCGGACAGGAAGTTCGCGTGCTGGTGCGAGTTAACGGTATAGACACCCCGGA
>JAJFHR010000078.1 GCA_021775515.1 Hyphomicrobiales bacterium
CGACGTAAACAGTTGGGCGCGAGGACACATAGTATGGATCCTCGAGGGTGGAACTCGGGCTAAATCGCCCCTCCTTAAATGGAAAATGCACAATGGCGAAACTGTCAGAAGCAGCTGTAGATAAAGCTAGGGTCGACGAAATCGTTGCCTATATTCGCAAAGACAGAGAGGGTGATATTTCTCTTGTTGAAGTCATGGCCTTAGCCGAATTGATGGTTGGGTCTATGCAGACTTTTTTCAAAGAACTGGATACCAACATCTATAAGGAATTCCGTGAAATAGCGGATTATATCGGGACGGCCAAAAACGAAATTGGACGTCTCCAGGCCAACGATCTTACCGACACCCATCTTCCCTCAGCAGGCGAAGAACTTGATGCCATCGTTTCGGCAACGGAAGCTGCAACAAATAACATCATGGAGGCAGCCGAAAGTATTATGTCCGCTGACCCAAGTGATGCCGAGGCCTATGGGACAACGGTGAATGATGCCGTGATGGAAATTTTCGAGGCTTGCTCATTCCAAGATATAACCGGGCAACGGATCAGTAAAATTGTTGAGACATTGCAATATATCGATTCCCGAGTCAGCCGTTTTGCCGAGGCTATTGGTGCTCATGATATCGGCGGGCATTTCGATCAGGAAGAAGCACAACGGGCCAACCGAAAACAGGACTTGTTGTTAAACGGACCCCAGGCAGCAGGCGAAGCCGTAAGTCAGGACGATATCGATGCTCTTCTTGGCACCGACAATGAAAGCCAGGTAGCCGACGAAATCGATCAGAAAATTTCGTCAAATACCGCCAAACCCGCAGAAAAACCTGCCCCAAAGGCTGCAGTAGAAAAACCGGCACCACAGACCAAAGCGGTCGATGGTGGCAGTGATGAAGGTGAAGAAAAATCGCAAGACGACATCGACGCTCTTTTTGACTAATTGAAAAAAACCCACGGAACATACGCTGGCCAATTGTGCCACCGTTTTTGTTACCAAACCAATCGATCGCTGGTTAGAACAAACTCAGGAAATTGCTCAGGCCCAATCTCTTCTGAGATGAATTCTTCTAACCCCTCGCGGTTAATCGCCCCATCATCTCCAATCAATTCGCCGCCATGTATTCCACCGGCGACAAATAAACTGGGAATAGCGGCAGCCAGCGCTCCACGAATATCGGTGCGCAACCCATCACCAATCGCCAGTATTTTCGACCTTGAGATTTCACGTCCGGCGTGTTCCTCAATAGTCCTGAGAGCAAGTTGATAAATTTCAGGATACGGTTTACCGGCGTAAATTACTTCTCCCCCCAAACCCTCATACGCCTGGGCCAAAGCCCCGGCACAATAAACCAGGCTGTCACCGCGCTCAACGACGATATCGGGATTGGCACAGATCATCGTCAGATCATAATCCTCAAATTCCGAGAACATATCACCATAGTCCTCCGGCGTTTCAGTATTGTCGTCATATAGACCGGTACATAAAACCGCTTCAGCTTCATCTATATCGCAAAGGTGAACGTTTAAGGTGGCGAGTAACGGCAAATCCCGCTCCGGGCCCAGGTGAAATACGTTGGTGATTTCCCCTTGCTCAAGCGCATGGCTGGTTACATCACCGGAAGTAACAATAGCATCATAGATTTCTGCCGGCACACCGAGCCGGTCGAGCTGTAATACGACGCTATCAGAAGGACGCGGCGCATTTGAAACCAAAACCACCGGACCAAGTTCCATACGGTATCGCCTTAGAGCTTCACAGGCTGTCTCAAAGGGCTCAACACCATTGTGAACAATTCCCCAGACATCGGCGATAATTGCGTCATATTCAAACGCGATATCGCCCATTCCTGAGATATAACGAAAATTGGACGCGGGATCAGACATATGTTCCGGAAATTGATGTCAAAAGAAAATTGTGGTGAGCAGCGTTGTTCTGGAAAAACAGGTTCGAAGCCTGTCTGCAGGATTTTTCCCCTAAAGGCAATAACTCACTTCAGCGAGTTGCGCCCTAAGCGGCGCCAACTTCAGGCACTGCCTCCAGGAGAATATCTCCTCTTACCGGGCGCGGCTCAGAAAACAGATAGCCCTGGCCAAATTTAACATTGTAATCGAGCAGATTGACAATGCTGCGCTCATCCTCAATCTTTTCTATAATCAAATTTATGCCATTACGCTCGAGGAGTTCGGAAAAATCTGCGGCATGAATGGGCGAACCCGCTCGTTCGACATCATTGAGGAAGGTGTTTGAGGCGACCTTGAAAAAGCAGAAATTCATATCCGCCAACACCTGGAAATCAACATCAAGGCGTTCAACCTTATCCATGGAGAAAGTGAAGCCAAGATCGGCCAAAGCTTTAAGGCTTTCAAACTCCAGCGGGCCTGATCCGCTTATGGTGCCCTGGCCAAATTCAAATATGAGGGATCCGGCAAGTTCCTGACTGTGTTTCATATAATCGATGAATTGAGGGAAAAATTCCGAATCCAGCAAAGTATGGGCTGAAATATTACAAAACACGCCAACCTCGCGATTGCGCTCGATCATCTTGCGCATAACGTGAACACACCTAAACAGCAGGATATTGTCAATCATCGGCATGAAACCGGCGGGTTCAGCTATTCTAAGATAATCTGCCGGCATAATGATGCGGCCATCGCCATCGCGCAGCCGCGATAGTGCTTCATAATAGCGGGTTTTGCGCTGTGGCAGGGTGACAATCGGTTGCAGATAGAGGTCCACCCTGTTCTCATCAAGGGAATTCCTGATTGTTTTTAGCAATTCCGCATCTAATATCGCCTGATCCTCTAAGGAAAGATGAGCCTCACCATCTTTAATTTCTCTGTCCGGTTGAAGTGAAAGTGTGTCGGCGGCTTCAATACTTGCAGGCGAGAGGGTTGGCCTATGGTCAGTAGCTATCACCCGTTCGGCTAGTTGCTTGACCAGTGTTTCCACCATCTGCATTTCCGCAATCAATTGCTCATTGCGGGCATTGGCGACTCTTTCAATTTCACCTTCCAAATGACCAATGCGTTCTGCCCAAACAGTCGCATTTTCTCTAAGTTCATGGATTTGGCCAGCAAAAATCTCGTGTTCTTTTTGCGGTGGTTTTTTTGCTGTCCGTTCTTTCGCCAACCTTATCTGAGTAGCAACCTGCGAAAGCCCGAGAAGAAAAAAGGCCGAAATCAATCCGACTTCCACCGGAGAAAACACCTTGGACCACCAGAGCGCAGCACCTGCAACTCCGGCGAAAAAGAGTGTGCCCAAAAATACCAGGATCGTTTTCATCTATTCCCTCTTGCAGCCTTTCAAAAGGCACAAACCCATTATAATCGGCCCGGCAGGCATCAACAGATTGCCGCCATTTTTCCACTTCTAAAACTCACCTGAAGGTGTTGAGAATTCGTTAACCATAAAAGATTTATTAACCATAAATTCAGGTCGATACCAATTCAAATTCGCCCCCGTAACAAACAGCAAACCCTGAGTTTTGGCGAAAAAACTCAGATTTGGCCGTATTTCATCAATTATAAAGTATCTGGACAAATGTCCGGCACCAGGTTTCAACCCTCGTGGTTAACGTAAAAAGCGCTAATTCTCTTGACATTACGGTGCTGGTTACCTATGTGACCAGCTAACTGTTGGCACTCACCAATAACGAGTGCTAACAGACCCCTGGGCAGACATCTTTTAAGAAACAAACAGGCGATGTTCGTCCCGGATTTCGTAGTCAACATTCTAATCTGTTAACGAGGAGCAAAGCAGCATGAAGTTCCGTCCTCTACATGACCGCGTTTTAGTACGCCGGGTCGAAGAAGACACTAAGACGGCCGGAGGGATTATCATTCCCGACACCGCCCAAGAAAAACCATCTGAAGGTGAAGTCGTTTCTGTCGGAAATGGAGCCCGTGGCGATGATGGGTCAGTTCAGGCACTTGATGTTAAAAAGGGCGATCGCGTTCTTTTTGGAAAATGGTCAGGTACCGAAGTCAAAGTCGATGGCAAAGAGCTGTTGATCATGAAAGAATCTGACATCATGGGTGTCATCGAAGCATAACTGCAAACGGAATAATTCCGTTTTGCAGTTTTTTTATTTGTGCCATCTTCTCCCGGCTATATGCCCGCGAGAGAAGAGTATTGAGGAGGTTCAATAATTAATATGGCAGCTAAAGAAGTTAAATTTGGTGCAGACGCACGCGAACGTATGTTGCGTGGCGTCGATATTTTGGCAAACGCAGTCAAAATCACACTTGGCCCAAAGGGCCGTAATGTTGTTCTCGACAAATCTTTCGGGGCACCACGCTCGACCAAAGACGGCGTGACGGTAGCTAAAGAAATCGAACTTGATGATAAGTTTGAGAACATGGGTGCACAAATGTTGCGTGAAGTTGCATCCAAGACAAATGACGTTGCCGGTGATGGCACAACAACTGCTACGGTGTTGGCCCAGGCTATCGTTCGTGAAGGTGCAAAATCTGTTGCTGCCGGCATGAACCCAATGGATCTGCGCCGCGGTGTTGAAATTGCTGTTACTACAGCAGTTGCAGACCTTGAAAAGCGCTCGAAGAAAGTTAAAACCAACGAAGAAGTTGCTCAGGTCGGCACGATCTCAGCGAACGGCGAAATCGAAATTGGTGAGATGATTGCTGATGCCATGCAGCGCGTTGGCAATGAAGGCGTCATTACCGTTGAGGAAGCTAAAAGCCTCGATAGTGAGCTGGATGTTGTTGAAGGCATGCAGTTTGACCGCGGGTATCTGTCACCATACTTCATTACCAATGCTGACAAGATGATTGCTGATCTTGATGATCCCTACATCCTGTTGCACGAGAAAAAACTCTCAAGCCTACAGTCAATGCTGCCTATCCTTGAAGCTGTTGTGCAATCAAGCCGTCCGCTTCTTATCATCGCAGAAGATGTGGAAGGCGAAGCCTTGGCGACGCTGGTTGTTAACAAACTGCGTGGTGGTTTGAAAATTGCCGCCGTCAAAGCACCTGGTTTCGGCGATCGCCGCAAAGCGATGCTCGAAGATATTGCCGTTTTGACCGGCGGTCAGGTTATTTCCGAAGATCTCGGTATCAAGCTGGAAAATGTTACTCTAGATATGCTGGGCACCGCTAAAAAGGTCCAGATCACCAAGGAAGATACAACCATCATTGATGGTGCCGGTAAAAAAGGCGAAATTCAAAGCCGCGTTGGCCAGATCCGTGCGCAGGTTGAAGAAACTTCGTCTGATTACGACCGTGAAAAACTTCAGGAGCGCCTGGCAAAACTCGCTGGCGGTGTTGCGGTAATCAAGGTTGGCGGTGCTACTGAAGTTGAAGTGAAAGAGCGCAAAGACCGTGTGGACGATGCGCTTAATGCAACACGCGCTGCGGTTGAAGAAGGTATTGTCCCAGGTGGCGGTACGGCTCTTCTGCGTGCTTGTAAAGCGGTAGCCAAGCTTCATAACGACAATGCTGATATCCAGGCAGGACACAAAATTGTTCTTAAAGCCCTGGAAGCCCCGATCCGTCAGATCGCGGAAAACGCCGGCGTTGAAGGATCAATTGTTGTTGCCAAGGTTGGCGAGAAAAGCGGCAACTTCGGATTTGACGCCCAGAGTGAAACTTTTGTTGACCTCGTTGCCAAAGGCATCATCGATCCAACTAAAGTTGTGCGTACAGCTCTGCAGGATGCAGCGTCAATTGCTGGTCTGTTGATCACCACCGAGGCTATGGTTGCTGAAAAACCTGAGCCGAAGACTGCTGCAGCCCCAATGCCCGATATGGGTGGTATGGGCGGCATGGGTGGTATGGGCGGAATGATGTAGTTCCCCTTCCCCAATACGATTTGAAAAGGGCTGCCTTCGGGTGGCCCTTTTTGTTTTTTACTTCGATCAAAACGTTGCCCCCTTTTTGTTCTCGCCAATACAACCCGGCTAGCGTTTAAGTTGAATTTCGACCCCGGAATTAACAAAACAGAAACTATAATTTTGAATAACCGGCCCGCCGTTCGAAATCTCAATCATTTCTAGAAACTCATGCGTTATAGGGTGGAGGTTTCTATAGACGATAGTATCAGGATGCGTATGAACTTGCAGGATACGACAACGGCCACCGGAATATCTATTTCCGGGGTAACTCGCCCTAATGTTATTGCGACGAGGAAGCCGTTACAGGAAATTAGCCTGGCGTACGTCGAAGAGCTTGAATTGGTTTGCGATGAGTGGCAGGCGTTGGAAAAAGATGCCGCCAACACGCCGTTTCAGACCTACGCCTGGACCCATGCCTGGCGTTGCCATGTCCATCGCGCGGCTGAAGCAGATCCGGCAATTGTGGTTGGCAAAGACGACCGCGGCAACGTTCAGTTCATCCTGCCATTTGCCATACGAAAGCAAGGCCCCGCCAAGATACTGGAATGGTTAGCCGGAGACCATGCAAGCTACACCGGCGCTTTGTACACCAAACAGTTTCTGGAAAGTATTACCCACGACAACACTTTGGTCCTGTGGTCACGCATAAAAAAACTATTGCCCCACTTCGATATTTCACAGTTTCTGGCACAGTTGCCGACACTTAACGGTTTCAAAAATCCGATGACCTGTTTGAGCCACCGGGAAAACGCCAGTACATATTATTCCATTACAATCGATGCTGACTGGGAGACACTTCACCAGGAACGCCGGAGCCGTTCGACCCGCCGCTCGGAAAGGAAAAGAGAACGACTGCTCGGTGAATTTGGGCCGGTATCATTTGACGTGCATTATGATGGGCCGGATTTGGAACGGGCGACTGAAGTCATGTTTTCCCAAAAGAGTGCGCGCTTTGCCGAATTAGGCATAAATGATTTTCTCAATGAACCGGGAATGACCGATTTTTATCGAGCACTTACAAAAATGACAGAAACGGCTCACGGTATCGAGGGCTTCGTTTCAACCTTGAGCGTCGGTGACAATATTGTCGGCGCCCTGTTTAACATGATCTACAAAAACAAAAATTTTTCTCTGGTGTCCTCAATGACCACCGATGAAAAAATGAGAAAACCCTCGCCGGGTGAAATACTCATGCGCCACACCCTCAAACATTGCTGCGAGGCCGGCCTTGAGGCTTATGATTGCGGCGGCGGCAATGATATTTACAAAGACAGTTGGAGCGATGTTAAGTTTCACACACTGGATTCGGTAACTCCGAACTCACTGCTTGGCTCGACTTATACCAGTGGTTTTAAAGGCTTCCTTGCAGCGAAGGCCCAAATTAAGCAGTCGCCGGTATTGTGGAAAACATTCAAAAATCTGCGCAAACTTGGGTTTTGGTCTTAACCCCTGCAAATTTTCATCCCCTAAGCCGATCAACAACTGAACGCAGCACATTTGATTGTTCCGGCGTGAGCCCGGGATTTTTGGCCGTTGCCAGAACCGCCTGACTTTTGAGGATGATACCATCATCCAATATTTTAAGGTTATTGGCCCGCAAGGTTGAACCGGTACTGGTGATATCTACAATTATTTCTGCGGTACCGGCGGCAGGCGCTCCTTCCGTGGCACCCAGGCTTTCAATAGTCTGATAGCCGGTCACGCCTTTTAACGCAAAATATTGCCGGGTAAGATTTACATATTTTGTCGCAACCCGCAGGCGCCGCTTATTTTTGCGCCGAAACTCTAACGAGACTTCTTCCAAATCTGCCATGGTTGCGACATCAAGCCAACTCTCGGGAACAGCAACCACAACATCGGCCGGGCCAATACCCAGGCGCTTTTCAATCGCTATCTTTTCATCACAGTCCGGGATTGTCTCACGCAAGAGATCTTCCCCAGTAATGCCGATATGTACAGTGCCGCTATCCAGATTTCGGGCTATTTCCGAGGCCGATAAAAACCGGACCTCGACATCGTCAAATTCGCTCAATTGACCGAAATACCCGCGTTCATGGCCTGAACGCTCAATCGGCAGCCCCGCACTTATAAACATGTCTGCGGTTTGCTCCATCAGGCGTCCTTTGCTTGGAACGGCGATAATAATTTTCTCCGTCATGAAAGCCTCGCACTTACTGCCTGCAACAACCTTTCGAGATGAATAGCGCAGCCAACCGCAGGTACAGGCCGGGGTGCACCCAACCCGGTCAGGAGATTGTCATAACGGCCGCCACCGGCAAGTTGTCCAGTAACACCTGAGCCTGGCATCTCCAGTTGAAAAACAAACCCGGTATAATATTCCAGGTTCCGGCCAAATTCTGCGGAAAATTTGGCTTGATCCAACGCGACCCCTTGATCCTTAAACAATTCCAAGCGACGTTCAAAAGCGCCAAGCGCCGCCGAAATATCAAGTTTGGCCTGTTCAGCAATTGCCGCGATCTGCCGAAGGGCGTTATGTGGATTATCATTTATTTTCAAATAGGCTTTGATTGTATCAATGATATTCCGGCTCAAAGGGGTGGCATCAATATCAGCAATATGATCGAGCAGCCGTTGAGTAATATCCTCTACGCTGCGCCCGCCAGCCACGGGTATATCGTTTTCAGCCAAATGAGCATCAACCAAATCCACAGCCGCGGACAATTCTGTCTGGCGAAGACTACTGATAAGCGCGTCATCAAAGCGGGCCGAGGAAATTAATTTTTCACCCGAAAGCTGTTTGAGAAGATCGTCCAAGGCTTCATGGCGCCAAAACTGGTGTTTTAACCGCACACGCCAGCGATCAGGCATATCAAACCCGTCAATGAGACTGGCAAAGAGGCTTAAGTCTCCAAACTTTATGGCAAAATCTCCGACACCGACGGCCTTGATTGCATTTATGCCCAGGCTCAAAACTTCGGCTTCAGCGGCTTCGTCATCCTCATGCATCAATAACTCAACACCGGCCTGCTCAAATTCCCTTGGACGTCCTTCGTCTTCACCACCGTGGTGGAAGCGAAAGGCCGGACCCGCATAACAATAGCGCGCCTGCTGATCCGCCTCGGGGCAGCGTTTCAAATAAATTCGGCACGCCGGAATGGTGACATCCGGCCGCAAACAAAGCTCAGTTCCGCGATGATCCGTAAACACATAGGTTCGCTGCCGCATCTCTTCACCGGATTGATCCAGGAACACTTCTGCCGGCTGCAATATTTCCGGTGCGACATGCAAATAGCCAGATGTTTCAAAAACATCGAGAATTTTACCCTGTGCACTGATGAGCGCTTTGAGGTTTTCCGTTGTTCGGTATGACATGTTATTTTGCCCGGTGACGGGAGACGATTTCTTTGACGCAGGCAACAAGCCCGTCGCGCGATACTGTCTGTTGAGCCGGGCGGCCACTGCGCCACTCGACATTATCCTCTATATGCTGAGACAATTCCGCACCCTCTACAAGGTCCTTTACCGTGGCAGTGCCAGCGGCGAATTCATCCTCACCGACAATCACTACACAGGGTGCGCCACGGCGATCAGCATATTTCATCTGGGCCCGCATGCCGCTTGCGCCTACGTAAAGTTCAGCGCGAATTTCTGCCTGGCGCAGTTGCGTTGTCATACGCTGATAGTCTGCCAGTCTATCGCGATCCATCACCAGCACAATTACCGGTGCAGCAGTCTCTTGAGTTGACAAGGCACCTAGATGCTCCAAGGCAGTATAAAGTCTGCTGACACCGATAGAAAACCCTGTTGCCGGAATTTCGATGCCTTTAAAGCGCTGGACCAATCCATCATAGCGACCGCCGCCGCCAACTGAGCCGAACCGTCCGACACCGCCTTCTTCACCTTCGGTTTCAAAGGTTAATTCCGCTTCCATGACCGGCCCGGTGTAATAACCCAGACCGCGAACGACGCTGGTATCAAAGGCTATCTGGTCATCCTCAAATCCGGCTGCCTCAAGTAATTCATGCATGCCTGCACGTTCGGCAATTCCTTCCTGCCCCGTGCTGCTGTCTCCGACAACATCATTGAGGTTGGCCAGGACATTGAGCCGATTGCTGCCGGTAACTTCAGTGAAAGTCAGGATGCGCTGGGCAGCCTCGTCGTTTAATCCTGCCCCCTTGGTAAAATCACCGGTCACATCCTTGCGGCCCGCGCGCAAGAGCTGGCGCACTCCGTCCGGGCCCAACCGGTCAAGTTTGTCGATCGCGCGCAGTACCGTCAATCGCTGAAGTTCGACTTCAGGGTCATTTCCAAAGATGCCAATTTTTTCCAGAACTCCGTCGAGAATTTTGCGGTTGTTGACACGGACGATATACTGGCCGCGGGCAATGCCAAGCCGGTCCAGGCAATCAGCGGCCATCATCGCGATCTCGGCATCGGCGACAGGTGCCGGTGCACCTACAGTATCGGCATCAAATTGCATGAACTGGCGGAAACGCCCTGGCCCGGGTTTTTCGTTCCTCCAGACCGGCCCGGTCTGGTAGCGCCTGAATGGCTTGGGCAGACCATCATAATTTTCCGCAACAAACCGGGCAAGTGGCGCGGTGAGGTCATACCGCAGAGAAACCCATTGATCGTCATCATCTTGAAAAGAGAAGACGCCTTCGTTGGGCCTGTCATCATCGGGGAGGAATTTTCCCAGTGCATCAGAGTATTCAAATGCTGAAGTTTCAAGCGGCTCAAAACCGTAGGAATCATAGACCTGCCTAATTTGGCCAAGCATGTACTCCATCGCGCGCACCTCATGCGCGCGCACATCGCGGAGCCCCCGTGGCACACGCGCCTTGGGGCGAATTACCTTATTCTTTTTGGCCATATTTCTCTATCTTGCGCTAGGCTGTGGTGATGCTTTTAAGTGTGCGCTGGTTCTAGCGCATTTTCACCGGGCCGGGCAAGGCTTGAGCCGGGTTGGCCCAAGTTAACTATTGCCGGAAGGCTAAGGATTGGACTCAATTCAACCCGTACCTTCATCAAAACGGAAAACCACCCCCTTTCGCAAGATAGGTGCCGCTGCTAATTAAGTTTGCTGGAAAAGCAGCGGTGTCAGATCAAGTTGAGCCTTCTCCAGATGAAATATAGAATTCCGACCTCCTTCGGTTATTTTTCACACAATAAGGAATTCCTTCAAAATCGGTTACACCTGTTTTAAAAATTATCCGGCCACCGCCTTGATGCATGATACACGCGCACGATTTCGATAGTATTTTGCTTTATACGATACGGAATTACAAACGGCAGACTGGGCACTACAAGCTCTAATGTGTCTTTAACACGCCCTTCCCTACCTGAATGCGGAAATGCCGGAAGCTGGTGTTCAATGAGTGTGGTGATTGCCAACACAACTTCTCGTGCCGCACGAGGATCATCTTTTGCTATGTATTGCTGCACGCTGATGAGGTCATCAATTGCCTCTGGCGACCAGATTAATTTCACGTTGTTGGCTTGGGAAGCTCGTTATCAGTCCCCCAAGATTTCACCCAGTCAGTAATCTCATTATGTGCTACGCCCTTGCCTGCATCCAATGATTGAAGCGCCTTGTTGATGCCGTCAACTTGCCATTCCTGCACAGCAAGATATTCTTCGATCGCTTCCACAACCAGAAATGAGGAACTTCTGTTTAGACGACTTGCAGTGTCCGCAAGCCGGTCTTTTATTGTCCGGTCTAATCGAACAGAAAGTGTGGTGCTATCACCCATGTCATATACCCTTGTGTTCATGTGTCTTACATCGTAACACAGTATAAGAATAGTGCAACTGGGGCTTAGACTCAATTCCACCCGCACCTTAATGCAAAAAGCTGCGCCATAAACAAGGAGCCGATGGCTTTTTGCCGAAGCAGGTGCCTGATTTTAGAACTGCCAAAAGCTGTAGAATTTGCGACTGGATCTGACAGTTAGCCATGTTGTTGGTGATGATCTGCCGGTTCCGCCTCTTTCGCCACGTAGTGCGCGGTGGTCTTCAATAGTCCGATAATCTGAATTGGGTTCACACCCTAATCAAAAAGGGCGTCGATATCGTCTTGCGAGGCAGTATCAATATCATCTTCCATGGAGGGGCCATGAAGCAGATGGGCATCGGATGTCTTGCCAACAAGTTTTTCCGGCTTAATTCCTGAAAAACCATCCTCGCCGCCCCAAATGCTGATCATGTGATCAACCCGTTCTTCGATAAATTTCATCGTGTTGACTACTTTGGTGATCCGTTGTCCGGTCAGGTCCTGGAAATTGCAGGCCTCAAAAATACTGATCGCCTGTTCCTGAATATCCAGCGCCATATTATGATCACCCTCCCGGTTTAGAGAGTTTGCGAGATTAGCCGCATTGTTTTCGATGGATTCAGCGGCGGTCAATATTTTTTCGGTCGCCTGCTCGGTACCCTTGACAACTGCATCGAGTTCATCACTGACAGTGGCATTTTCGTCTTTTACAAACCCAGACTGGTGCAATGAAGCAATATCGCGTTTTGTCGCAATTATTGAGAGACGTATCTCATCCAACTCCGCCTTGAGTTTATTACTTTCCGCCAACTCTTCCTTGATGCTCTCCAAAACAGCATCAGATGCATGATCCTGCGATGGCTGCACTTGCCCGATAGCAGCTATCGCATCCATTATTTCCTGATGTCGCTGAGTTTCTAAATCTTGGTCGCCAACCTGAACCAGGTTAGTTGGCGACATCCTTTCAATGCGAAAAGTCTTTTTGATAGCAGCTTGCCCGCGCATGCATTTACACCCCCATTTTTGTGCCGTACCTTACGGGCAACTTTACCGGCAATTTACTAAAAATTTATTCACCAACGGGTCAAAATTTTCTAGCGAAATTCTCTTGGGTTTTTGGTACCCGGGAATTTTCACTACCGTTAGTTTTCCCCTGCCCTAACTGATTAACTCGTAGGCTGGAATAGTCAGGAAGGGGGCAAATGTCTTGGCGACCGACAACTCCCGAAAAAGAGCAATTGCATCCGAAAAACGGCCTGTTTCGAACCTGTCATTGCCCAGAACCTGGCGCAGTTGAGCCATTTCATCCGTCAACAGATGATCAAAAAGTTCCCGTGTTACTTTTCGGCCATCGCTCAATTCAGCTTCAAACCGCAGCCATTGCCAAATTTGCGCTCGACTGATTTCAGCCGTTGCTGCATCTTCCATAAGATTATACAATGGAACCGCACCACGACCCTGCAACCAGGCTTCAATATACTGAATGCCAACACGGATATTCTCCCGCATACCGGCCTCAGTCCGCTCGCCCTGGTGAATTTTCAACAAATCAGCCTGTGTTACATTTACGTCTTCCCGGCGGCGCTCAAGCTGATTGTCCGCGGGCATCATGCGATCAAAAACTTCCTTTGCCACCGGCACCAAACCAGGATGAGCAACCCAGGTACCGTCGTTGCCATCACCGGCTTCACGTTCCTTGTCAGCTTTAACTTTGGCGAAGGCAGCCGCATTTGCCTTCTCATCTGATTTAACCGGAATTTGCGCCGCCATTCCACCCATGGCATAGGCGCTGCGTTTGTGGCAGGTTTTAATCAACAATTCAGCATATGCGCCCAAAAAGGCCTTGCCCATTACCAATTGGGCACGGTCAGGCAAAATAAAATTCGCATTATTGGCCAGTGTTTTTATGTAACTGAAAATGTAATCCCAACGGCCGACGTTCAATCCAACGATATGGTCCTTTAACTCATAGAGAATTTCATCCATCTCGAAAGCCGCAGGCAGGGTTTCTATCAACACTGTTGCCTTGATCGTACCCAGAGGAAGATCAAGAAACTTTTGGGCGTGGACAAAAACACTGTTCCATAGTCTGGCTTCAAGGTGGCTTTCTAATTTTGGCAGATAAAAATATGGGCCAGCGCCTTGATCCAATGTCCTTTTAGCGTTGTGAAAAAAGTACAAGCCAAAATCAAAAAATGACCCGGAAACGGGAATTCCATCCACGCTCACATGGTTCTCGTTGAGATGTAATCCGCGGGGACGAATAATTAATACGGCGGGATCAGCACCGATATCATAATGTTTGCCGCTGACAGGATCGGAAAACGCGATGTTACCTAGCCAACGGTCACGTAAATTTACCTGGCCCTCCATCATGTTTGACCATAGTGGAGATGAGGCATCCTCAAAGTCGGCCATAAAGACGTTGGCACCGGAATTTAGTGCATTAACGATCATCTTGCGATCCACCGGTCCGGTAATTTCAACCGCACGATGTTGCAGAGCCTTTGGAATTTCACCCACGTGCCAGTCGCCGGATCTTATTTCTTCGGTTTCAGGTAAAAAATTCGGCAATTCTCCGGCGTCATAGCGTTGTTGTTTTTCAATTCGAGCGTTCAACAGCTCTTGGCGTGTTGCCTCAAACTTGCGGTGGAGTCCTACGACAAATTCCAGTGCATCAACGGTAAGTATGCGCTCATAATGTGGACCCAGCTCTCCCTTGATTACCACGCCATCGGGCAATTTCAGTTTTCCCCCCATAGATTTATCCCCACTCATAAAACGTTCCTTTATTTCTGATTTGACGTTACTAACCCGCCTAATGGCTCCGGCATCGGTCCGCCATCGGCCCAATCCAACAGCTCGATAGTGTGGACGATGGGAATATCGGTTGCACTGCCTATCTGGGTCATGCAGCCAATATTGCCGGTGGCGATAAGGTCGGGTTTTATGGTCTCTATATTTCGGATCTTTCTATCGCGTAGCTGTGATGAAATTTCCGATTGTAAAATGTTATATGTACCGGCTGAACCACAACACACATGGCCCTCCGGGACGTCCGATACCTCAAAGCCTGCTGCGCGCAGTAAATCTTTGGGCTGGTTTGTTATTTTCTGGCCGTGTTGCATGGAACAGGCGGAATGATAGGCCACTTTCAGCGCGGTCGGGCGGGCAGCAGACGGGAGCGCGGCCTCAGCCAAATATTCAGTTATATCTTTTGCCAGCGCCGCCACTTTTTGGGCCGTTTGTGCATGTGATTTTTCATCTGCCAAAAGATGGCCGTAATCCTTTATTGTGGTGCCGCAGCCCGACGCTGTAATTATGATGGCATCAAGGCCGCCACCATCAATTTCGCGCATCCAGGCATCAACATTCTTTTTTGCTTGTGAGATGGCGGTTTTTTCATCGCCGATGTGATGTACCAGCGCGCCACAACAGCCTTCACCGGGCGCTTGAACCACTTCAATTCCGTGCCGGGTCAAAAGCCTGATGGTAGCTTCGTTGATGCCAGGATCAAGCACGCGCTGGGCACAACCGCTCACCAGTGCCACACGGCCGCGGTGATTGTCTTTTGCCTTGAATGTGTTTGGCCCATCAATCGAGGAGCGCGCCGGAAGTTTTGCTGGAGCAAGGGACAACATAGCGCCGATCGCTGCGCAACCTGGAATTTTGCCTATCAAGGGAGCGAACGCCTTTAGCGGCCAGGCGGCGATTAGTGCCAGTCTGAAACGCGAGGGATACGGCAATACCGCGCCAAGAACCTTGCGCATGGCAGCGTCCATAAACGGTCGTTTGTAGGTTTTGGCGACGTGCACCCGGGCCGTATCAATCAGGCGCATATAATTAACACCGGAAGGACAGGTCGTCATGCAGGATAAACACGACAGGCAGCGGTCAATATGCTTAGCGGTATGGCTTGTTGCCGGGCGGTCATTTTCCAGCATGTCCTTAATAAGATAAATGCGCCCGCGCGGGCTGTCGAGCTCATCGCCCAGCAACAGATAGGTCGGACAGGTTGCGGTACAAAAGCCGCAGTGCACACATTTGCGCAAAACATCGTTGGCTTCGCTCAGCGCACGGGTTTGAAGTTGTTCCGGGGTGAAGTTTGTCTGCATTTTTCAATCCCTCATAAATTCGAATACATGCGCCCGGAATTCAGGACGCCGGTGGGATCAAAATTTTCTTTAAGCCTCTTCGAAAGAGCCATCAGACCGGGCTCGAGCGGATCAAACACATCAACGGCGGCCCGGATACTTGCGGACGCTCTGATTAATGTGGCATGACCGCTGTTTGGATCCAGAAAACCGCGAATTGTCTGGGCTGAAGCATCGCCGCCTTCAGGGACCGACAGCCAAAGCAATCCACCTGCCCAGTCAAAAAAAGCTTCCGTGCCCGAGATTTTATCGGCTATGGCGGATGCAATTTGCGCCCCATTGGAGGGGGGAACGGACAGACGCCAGATGGCCGTTGTCAGATCGTCGGCAAAATAGGTAACGTCTCTTATTTCCTGCCAGATTTTTTTGGCCCCGTCGCCATCAACTCTCATGGTCGCTCCAAATGGCGCCATCAACTCACTCAGCCTTTCCGCTCTATAATCCACGGAGGGGCCAATCCCTTCTAATCGCAACAATGTTTTTGAGGCATTGGAGGCGGACACCTCTTTAACGCTCGACCTGTCACACAGCGCAGCTGGAACATAGGCAGCGGCGGAAACTTCACAAGAGCTGTTCATGGCGGCTGACATTGATATCACGGCCTGGTCAGCGGTCAACCCGACAACAAGCAGCGTTACCACCTGCTCGGCTGCCGGAAGAACCTTGATCGTGATTTCAGTCATCACGGCCAAGGTGCCCCACGACCCAGCCAACCCCTTACACAGATCATAGCCGGTGACATTCTTGACCACCCGGCCTCCGGATTTAAAAAACTCTGCGCGACCGCTGATCGCTTTGACGCCGAGAAAATGATCACGGGCAGCACCCGCCCTGATCCGCCGCGGTCCAGAAACGTTGGCGGCCAGCGTTCCGCCTAAGGTGCTTTTGCCACGAGCCTGCCCAAGCAGCGGCCCAAAATCGGCCGGCTCAAAGGCAAGCTCCTGATTTTTTTCGGATACTGCAGCTTCAATGTCGCTTAATCTGGTACCAGCCCTGGCTGTGAGGATTAATTCTTCGGGCTCATAAAGCAAGATGCCGGAAAGATTGGTGAGGTTTAAAGTGGTTTGAGATTGTAACGGGCGGCCAATTGCCCGCTTGGTTTCGCCGCCACAAATTTCCAGCGGACAACCTTCAGAGATTGCCATAGAAAGGGCGTCAATAACCTGGTTTTCGGTTTCAGGTTTAAATGTGCTTTGCATCAAATTGTCCTAAAACCTGGGAATATCCGGAAATGGCACTTTGCCGGCATGCACATGCATACGGCCAAGCTCAACACAACGGCGCAAGGTAGGAAATACCTTGCCCGGATTGAGCAGGCCCTTGTCGTCAAAGGCGCATTTTACCCGCTGCTGGTGATCAAGGTCTATCTGGTTGAACATGGTTTCCATCAAATCGCGTTTTTCAACTCCGACGCCATGTTCACCGGTTAATACTCCCCCCACCTCTACACATAGTTTAAGAATATCCGCGCCAAAATTTTCTGCTTTTTCAAGCTCACCTGGCTCATTTGCATCGTAAAGTATCAGCGGATGCAAGTTGCCGTCCCCGGCATGAAATACATTTGCCACCCGAAGGCCGTAGTGTTTTGAAAATTCCCGCATACGGCTTAAGACCAAGGGCAATTGGTGCCGGGGTATGGTTCCATCCATGCAGTAATAATCCGGCGACAGTCTGCCGACAGCGGGAAAGGCGGCTTTTCGCCCGGCCCAAAACGACAATCTCTCAGCTTCGCTATTACTCACCTTGATGGAATCCGCCTTGTTGTTGGTGGCGATTTTTTCCACACGCGCGAGAAGATGGTCGACTTCGGCTTCAGGGCCGTCAAGTTCGACGATCAACAAGGCTTCTACATCCAGCGGATATCCGGCATGAACAAATTCTTCCGCTGCATGAATTGCCGGTTTGTCCATCATCTCCATCCCGCCGGCGATAATGCCCGCGCCGATGACCTCGGCAACACAGGCGCCGGCATCTTCACTGGTAGAGAATCCGACCAGAACCGCCCGCGCTGTTTCCGGCCGCTGCAAAATCCGCACGGTAACTTCGGTGATAACACCCAGCAATCCTTCCGAACCGGTCATGAGGCCCAATAAATCATAGCCTTGTGAATCAAGATGTTTTCCGCCAATCCGGATTACTTCTCCCGTAACCAGCACAACTTCAAGGCCCAGAACATTGTTAGTGGTCAGCCCATATTTTAGAGAATGAACTCCACCGGAATTTTCGGCGATATTGCCACCAATAGTGCAGGCAATCTGGCTTGAGGGATCTGGTGCATAATAAAATCCCTCATGGGCTACCGCATGAGTAATCGCCAAATTAGTGACACCAGGCTCGACAACTGCGCATCTGTTGTCAAAATCAATATCAAGTACGCGGTTAAACTTGCCCAACCCCAGCAAAATGCCATCTTCAAGCGGCAAGGCGCCACCGGACAAAGAGGTGCCGGCACCTCGCGGGACAATTTTAATACCTTCGTTGTGGCAATATTTGAGAACCCTGGAAACTTCCTCGGTCGTCGAGGGCAAAACAACAATCATCGGCAATTGCTTGTATGCGGTTAGGCCATCGGATTCATAAGGGCGCATTTCATCGGCATCTGAAATAACGCCTTCACCGGGCACGAGTTTTTTCAACGCCTGAATAATTTCATTGCGCCGTGCAAGAATTTTTTGATCCGGTTCGGGCATTTTAAGGCCGGTCATTTTTTATTCCCGACTTTGGCCATACGGCAGTTTTCAAATCAGTATTCCCGTTTTTAATACCGAAGTGGTTACGACAAATTGCTCCATTTCGCACCTTCAAAATGCTCAACTGGAGTCCATATTAAACTAAATCACTAGCGTTAGCCCCTAATATTTCGGGATCAGTTTCCACTATGCGGAAAAACCTGCAAAACTGACTGAAAAAACAGAAATTTCGCGCCTGTTAAATTCTGCAAAATCTCGCGTTAAAACAGTTCTATTTTCGCCCAGATTATGTCATATGAAATGCTGTCGGCCTGCGACGAAGGGTCACGAAATGGTAATTGGTGCGCATGGTGAGTGCATGCTATAACGCCCTTGTAATCGAGGGGCTTAAGGTACCATCGGGTAGAGATAAATTGAGGAGAGTTTTAGTGAAAAAATCATTGTTGGTAATGGCCTTCCTGGTGATGCTGCCGGGAGTTGCCATCGAACAGGCGATAGCGCCAAGTGTAGCGGTTGCATCGCAAGATAACGCATGTGCTGCAGAAGCGGTAACGGCGGGCAAAAAATTATTTAAGAAATGCAAGGTTTGCCACGTGGTCGATAAAGAGAAAAACCGGGTGGGCCCTCATCTTGTTGGTATCGCCGGTCGCAAGGCTGGTTCCGTTAAAGGCTATCGATATTCTAAAGCCATGAAAAAAGCCGCTGAAGACGGTCTTGAGTGGAACGACGAAAACCTCGACAAATTTATGGCAAAACCCAGAAAGTTCATTCGCAAAACAAAAATGGCTTTTGCCGGGGTCAAAAAAGAAGATCAACGTGAAAAACTTCTTTGTTACCTCAAGGATGCCGGCGGTTCTGCCTCATAAAGTTCGAGCCCGGGCATAAATTTACAAATTTGAACGAGGTCGGAGTAGTTATGGCTCCGGCCTCGTTTGTTTTTATTCGTGAAAAAGATTTGATCTATCAAGGTTTGCTAACTGGCGTTCGCCGCACAGAGCCATTGTCATATCCAATTCCTTGGCGATGATTTCCAGCGCCAGGCTAACACCTTTTTTGCCCATGGCGCCGAGGCCATAGAGCATGGGGCGACCGATGTAAGTTCCCTTTGCCCCCAGGCATAAAGCTTTAAGAACATCCTGGCCCGAGCGAATGCCGCCGTCAAAATGAACTTCAATCTGATCACCAACGGCATCGACAATGGATGATAAGACGCTGATCGACGAAGGAGCTCCATCAAGCTGCCGGCCGCCATGGTTGGAAACGATAATTGCATCGGCGCCGGTTTTTACCGCCAATGCAGCGTCATCGGGGTCTAAAATTCCCTTGAGGATCAATGGCCCGTCAAATCGCTGTTTTATCCATTCAATGTCACCCCAGGTAAGTTTGGGATCGAACTGTTCCGCTGTCCATTGCGACAGAGAGGACATGTCGTCTACACCGCGAACATGGCCGACGATATTTCGAAATTCGCGACGTTTGGTTTTTAACATGCCCAGGCACCATAGAGGCCTCCGCGCCATATCGAGAAAATTCCACAGGCCTAGTTTCGGCGGGGCACTCAGCCCGTTTTTGATGTCTTGATGGCGTTGTCCCAACACCTGCAAATCAAGCGTCAGGACCAGAGCCGAACAGCCGGCATTTTTGGCCCGGTCGATCAGATTGCCAATAAACTCCCTATCCTTCATCACATAGAGCTGGAACCAAAATGGCTTGGTAGTCACTGAGGCAACATCTTCTATTGAACAAATGCTCATTGTCGACAGGGTGAAAGGAACGCCAAACTCTTCACAAGCTTGAGCTGCAAGCATTTCACCGTCTGCATGTTGCATGCCGGTTAATCCGGTCGGCGCTATAGCAACCGGCATCGCAACTTTCTGGCCGATCATAGTTGTTTCGAGGGATCGATTGCTCATGTCGACCGCCACTCTTTGGCGTAGTTTGATGTTTTTGAAATCTTCTTCATTGGCGCGATAGGTTGTTTCGGTCCACGACCCGCTATCTGCGTAGTCATAAAACATCTTGGGAACACGGCGGCGGGCCAGCTCTTGAAGGTCTTTAATCTCAAGGATATGTTTCATGATTTACTTTCCAGGTTTGCGTTCCGGCGCCTATCACGATTTTGTATGCTAAAATGCATTTTGCCAAGAATATTATAAGGGACAAAAGGTCAATCAGTTTATGCCGCTGCAAAACCGCGTCACAGCTTTTGGTGAAATCGTCGCGCATCCAGCACGCGGGCAGATTATGGGAAACCGTGGCGGACGCTTTCATAACCAAGACAGAACACTGAGCAAGCGGCGCTGGGCCTCAAAGGCGTGGATTATTTGCCTGCTTGACTTCAAGGACCGCCACCGCCGCGTGATGTCTCCGGCCAGTTATACCGAGCTGTTTTTTCTTGATGAGGTAACCGCTCTGGCGGCAGGTCACCGGCCCTGCTTCGAGTGCCGCCGCAAAAAAGCCACTAGTTATGCTGAGAAGTGGGCCAGCCTTCGCGGACTGGATCGGCGGGCGCGAGCGCATGACATGGACGTGCAATTGCACGAAGAACGCCTGAAATCGCCAGACATAAATCCGCACCCAAAGGTGGATATTTCCTCATTGCCTGACGGCACGATGATCCAATCGCAGGGCAAGGTTGCAGCGGTAAGCAGCCAATACCTTCTGCCCTGGACAATGGATGGTTATGAAAATGCGGTGAGGCGACCATCAAACATGCTGGTCGAGGTGCTGACGCCACCGAGCACTGTGGCAATTCTTAAGGCCGGATATACACCGCTGTTCCATTTAAGAATTAATGAGGCCTGAGCCTAAAACATCCGGCTTTAAATCCTTCATACTTAGGACTAGAGTGAAATTACAGTTTTCAACTTCCCATGGAAATATTTCACTGGAGTCGTCATGGCATTTACAGCCAACAAAAGCCGGGTTTTTCCCCGCCAGTTCAATCATGTCTATCCCAGCGCGGCGCGAGGTGAAGGAGCATATCTCTTCGATACCTCGGGCAAGCCTTATCTAGATGCATCGGGCGGGGCGGCTGTTTCGTGCCTTGGCCATGGTCATCCGAAAGTTATCGAAGCGATTAAATCGCAACTCGATAAAATCGCCTTTGCCCACACGGCATTTTTCACCAACGATGTTACCGAAGAACTTGCCCAGTTTCTCACTGACCGGGCGCCAGAAGGTTTTGGGCGGGTGTATTTTCTGTCCGGCGGCTCGGAAGCAAACGAAACCGCAATCAAACTCGCTCGCCAGTGTCACCTGGAGCAGGGTAATTCAGACCGCAGTCATTATATTTCTCGGCATCAGTCTTATCACGGCAATACTGTTGGCACCTTATCTCTGTGCGGCAACCCTGCGCGCCGGGCGCCGTTTGAGCCAATCCTTATGCCGAATGTCAGTCATATACCTCCGTGTTATGCCTATCGCCACCGGCGAGAAGATGAAAGCCTAGAGGCTTATGGCCTGCGCGCGGCCGGTGAACTTGAAACTGAAATCGAACGCGTTGGCCCTGGAAACGTCGCCGCTTTTGTTGCCGAAACCGTTGTCGGTGCGACTTTGGGCGCGGTTACGCCAGCGCCGGGATATTTTAAAGAAATCAGACGGATTTGCGATCAACACGGCGTTTTTATGATCCTGGATGAAGTTATGTCCGGCATGGGCAGAACCGGCCATTTGTTTGCCTGTCTGGCAGAAGGAGTAGTGCCGGACATGATCTCGATTGCAAAAGGCCTGGGCGGCGGATACCAGCCTATCGGCGCTCTTCTGGTGCGCGACGATCTGGTTGAAGTTATCGAAAAAGGCAGCGGTGCCTTTATGCATGGCCACACCTATATCGGTCATGCGACCGCCTGTTCTGCTGCCCTTGCGGTGCAAAAAATTATCGACGAGGAAAACCTGCTTGATCGCGTGCAATCAATCGGCACCAGGTTGCGTTCTGCACTGGTTGAGCGCCTGGGTGGTCACGAATATATTGGCGATATTCGCGGGTGCGGATTGTTTTTGGGCATCGAACTTGTGCAAGATAAAACAAACAAACAACCATTCCCCAAATCCCGGAAACTTGCCGCTGGCATTAAAAATGCGGCGATGGATAACGGCCTCATCTGTTATCCCGGCAGCGGCACGGCAGATGGGAAGGATGGCGACCACATATTGCTGGCACCACCATTTATCCTGCCTGAAGAAGCAATCGGTGAACTAACCGATAAACTTGCCAGATCAATAAATCAGGCGCTTGAGGAAACTGCTTGAGCCAATGCACGGCCAGGCGATCTTATTAATATTCTGATTTCTGTGTGTGTTTATACAAACCGTTGGTTGTCACCACATAATCAATACGGTCGTCGACGAGTGCGGTCAGGCATTCTTCAGGACGATTGATGATCGGTTCCTCATGCACGTTAAAGCTGGTATTTATCAATACCGGCAGACCTGTTCTGGCTTTGAATTTGGCCAGTATATCGTAGTAAATCGGATTTGTTTGGCGATTTATTATTTGCGGCCGGGCGGTGCCATCAACATGCACCACCGCTGGAATTTTATGCCGCCATTGGGATTTTACCGTGCAGGTGATCGTCATGAACCGGGCCGCATATTTTGCCCCTTTTGGCATTTCAAAGACGCGATCAACATCTTCTTCCAGCACGTAAGGAGCAAACGGCATAAAATCGGAACGTTCCATGCGCTGGT
>JAJFHR010000079.1 GCA_021775515.1 Hyphomicrobiales bacterium
CCAATAGCTGTTGCTGACCAGCGGCGGATACCGACATGTTCGTTTAAAAATATCGCCGCACCAGCCAAAACAAACAGAGGCAGGGTAAAATTGAGCGCAACCGTGTCTGCCAGCGGCAAATAGGCCAGTGCGGTAAACCACAGTCCCATGCCGATGATGCCCACTGCTGCGCGGGCAAAAATAAATGAGAAATTTTCCCGGCTTACTTTGGGAAATCTATTTGAAAGCAGCCAGGGCACCATGAAAATCAACGCAAAAAGGTTGCGAAAAAACACGATTTCCAGCGGCGCCAGGTTCTCTGAAACGATACGAATTATTGTGCTCATGGCAGCAAAAGAGAATGCCGCCGCTGTCATATACAGCGCGCCCTTTGTAACATCTGGAATGGAGCGGTACCATCGATGGGGAGAAACATTAGACATGGAGAGATCAAGTCTAAATTATCCTGACGGGGCTAGCCAGCTTATTCAGTGTGAATTTTTCAGGTTTTTCATATCACGCGGTGACATCAAGCAGGCGGCAGGCTATAGGAAGTTCGGGTTTTGCCTGACACACAACTGGCCGAATGAGGTATTCTCTAAATGACGAACAAGAACAATCCGCTTCTTGCGCTGTGGACCACTCAATTTGGCTTGCCGTCGTTTGGTGAAATCAAGGCTGAGCATTTCAGTCCGGCATTTGATCAGGCATTTAAGTTGGCGCGGGCGGAGGTTGAAAAAATAGCCGGGAGGGAAGAGGCGGCTAATTTTTCCAACACCATTGAGGCCTTGGAGCTGTCGGGTAAAAAATTGCGGCAGGTGGCCTCGGTATTTTTTAACCTCAGTGGTGCGCACACCAGCGATGAACTTCAGACAATTGAAAGAGACGTAGCGCCGAAACTTGCTAAACATCGTCTGAAAATTCTGCTCAACGATGCTCTGTTTAAGCGGATTGGGGCTTTATATGCGACCAGGGCGGAGTTGGGATTAAACCTTGAACAAGAAGAGGTGCTGGAGCGGTATTATAAGATGTTTGTTCGCGCCGGTGCAAATTTACAAGGTGTGGACCGCGAACGCATGGCGGAAATTGATCAACGCCTCGCGGTTATTGGAATCAATTTTTCGCAAAATGTGCTCAGCGATGAAAATTCCTACGAACTGGTAATTGAGAATGATTTGGATCTCGCCGGTTTGCCCGATTTTCTCAAGGCAGCGGCTAAGCGCAACGCGGATGATCGCGGGCATGCCGGCAAATATGCCATCACGCTGTCGCGGTCGAGCATTGAGCCGTTTTTGCAGTTTTCCGAGCGCCGTGATTTGCGAGAACAGGCATTCCGCGCCTGGACCGATCGCGGTGAGGGCGGTGTGGGCAATGAAAAAACCGATAACCGGAAAATTGTCGCTGAGACAATTTCCCTGCGGGCCGAGCGGGCAAAGCTTTTAGGACACGATACATATGCCGCCTACAAGCTTGATAATCAGATGGCAAAAACTCCGCAGGCCGCGCAAAATCTTCTTTTACAGGTTTGGGAGCCTGCCAGGGTACGGGCAAATGAAGAATGTGAAAAGCTTCAGGCAATGGTACAGCAAGAGGGGGGAAATTTTAACATCGAGGCCTGGGATTGGCGATATTATTCGGAAAAAGTCCGCAAACAGGAGCACGACATTGATGAATCGGAGATAAAACCCTACCTGCAGCTCGATTTGATGATCGCCGCGGCCTTTGATACCGCCAATCGGTTATTTGGACTTAACCTCAAAGAACTGTTCAATCTGCCGGTTTATCACAAAGATGTCCGGGTCTTTGAGGTGACGGCGAAAAACGGCAGCCATGTTGGCCTGTTTCTCGGGGATTATTTTGCCCGGCCGTCGAAACGCAGTGGTGCGTGGATGAGTAATTTTCGCGCCCAGGAAAAGCTTAGCGGAGATATCTCACCGATCATTGTCAATGTGATGAATTTTTCACAAGGCGCGGAAGGTGAGGCCACCCTTTTGACCTTCGATGATGCGCGCACACTTTTCCACGAATTTGGCCACGCCTTGCACGGGCTTTTATCGAATGTGACCTATCCGATGGTTTCCGGAACTAATGTCGCCCGTGATTTTGTCGAGTTGCCCTCGCAACTTTATGAACATTGGTTGTCGCAGCCTGAAGTATTGAGGCGATATGCCGTTCATTATCAAACCGGCGAGGCGATGCCGGACGATTTGCTCAAGCGGTTATTGGCGGCGGAGAATTTCAATCAGGGTTTTGCAACGGTTGAGTATGTTTCCTCAGCTCTAGTTGATATGGATCTGCACTTGCTTGATACCGAGCAGGCCAAGAAATTGGATGTATCAGAATTTGAAACCGCTGCACTGGAAAAAATTGGCATGCCGGCGCAGATTACCATGCGGCATCGCATCCCCCATTTTGCCCATGCCTTCGCCGGTGAGGGGTATTCCGCTGGTTATTACAGCTACATGTGGTCGGAAGTTATGGATGCGGATGCCTTTAAGGCATTTGAAGAAACCGGCGATATTTTTGATCGTGAGACAGCGGAAAGATTGGCCGAATTTATCTATTCTGCCGGTGGGCGCCAGGATCCGGCAGATGCGTATAAGGCATTCCGCGGCAGGATGCCCGGCATCGAAGCGCTGTTGGAAAAACGCGGGCTGGCTTGATTTCGGGTATAAAATTTATCGCAGATCAGTTGTTTTTAAACATCTCGGCGACGCGCGGGGCAAAGTAGGTCAGGATACCGTCTGCACCGGCGCGCTTGAAAGCAACAAGACTTTCGACGATCACGCGGTCTTCATCCAACCAGCCGTTTTGGGCGGCTGCCATTAACATGGCATATTCACCAGACACCTGATAAGCGAATGTTGGCAGACCAAATTCATCCTTAACCCGGCGCACGATATCAAGATAAGGCATGCCCGGTTTGACAATGACCATGTCGGCACCTTCAGCAATATCCATTCTCACCTCGCGAAGGGCTTCATCAGTGTTAGCGCTGTCCATCTGAGAGGTGCGCTTGTCGCCTGTGAGCGTGGACGACGAGCCGACCGCGTCGCGGCCAGGACCGTAACAGGCCGAGGCATCCTTGGCTGCATATGACATGATGAGTGTGTTTTTATGCCCGTTGGTTTCCAGG
>JAJFHR010000080.1 GCA_021775515.1 Hyphomicrobiales bacterium
ATCAATCCTTGTGTCAATCCGATAGCGGTGGCATCAGCGATCGGCATATGGGCGGCGGCATGTATAGTGAACGAGGCACCACCAATGCCTAACAGCGCGCGCAAAAAATGCAGCTTGGGCTGAGGCGATTTGACCGACGAAAAAGACGTTCTGGAAAAAAGAGTGACTGCCGCAACACTTAGAAAACCAAAAAGATATCGCATCATGACAATTAAAAGGGCGGGGATTGCACCATCTACAAATTTTCCAGCGGCAAATATCGGGGCAAAAAGTCCCGTGCCTACCAGAGAAAACAAGATGCCCTTCACGGCGAGTTTGTTGGTTTTATGCATTAACGTCATCCGGTTTTAGCATTCAATTTAGGCTGAAAACTTCTTGCTGGGTAGATAGCAGAATGGTATGTGATATATGTATTTTTGCATGCAATTTTATAGGTTCATTCAATTATGAATTGGGAAGATATCCAGTTATTTGATGCCGTCGCGTCTGCGGGAAGCCTCACGGGCGCTGCCGGTGTACTTCAAATAAGCCAACCGCAACTCAGCCGCCGGCTGCGGCAACTGGAAAACACACTTAGTGCCCGTCTGTTTGATCGCACACCTCAGGGACTGCGCCCGACCCTTGCCGGCGAAAAACTGATACCGCTGGCGAAAAATATGCGCAGTGCAGCTGATGCCGTTGTCCGCGCCAAACCCGATCTTGCGTCCATGACCATGGGGGTGGTGAGAATAAATACAGACGAGGTAAGAGCTCATTTTTTGACAGACCATATGCCTGAGCTGTTGGAAAGATTGTCCGGCCTCGAGATTGAAATTAGTTCAAACCACACCCATTTGAAGCACTCCTTGAGAGAAACTGAAATACAATTGCGCTCATGCCTGCCCGACAGTGAAACCCTTATTGCCCGCCGTTTGGGAATTATGTCGTATGCAATTTATGGGTCGATCGACTATGTTCAGCGCAATCAGGCCGCATTGACACCGGCCAGAGCTTCCCAATGTGAGTGGATCGGATTGTCATCAGACCGGTTGTGGTATCCTGAACAAAAAAGATGGCTCGATAAGCATATGAACCGGACGACAAAAATCAGACTTAACACCATGACCGGTATTGTGGATGCCTGTGTTTGCGGTGTTGGGCTGGCGCTGCTGCCGTGTTTCATCGCCGATAAGTCTGATGGTCTTGTGCGGATTTCGGGAACACGGGAAATTCTGCATTCTAAGGAAAATCTGATTGTTCATCGCGATTTGTTGCGGGAACCGGCGGTGCGCAGAACGGTGGATGTGATTGCCGGACTTTTCAAACAGTCAAAAAATGCTCTTATGGGCTGCGATAATGCTGCAGCGATTGCAAGTTGACCCGCGCCATGGACCCGATTGACCTGCCCGTTTTATATTCCTTCCGGCGCTGCCCTTATGCGATGCGCGCGCGTTTAGCGTTAGCCGTGAGCGGACAGGTGTGCGAGTTGCGTGAAATCCTACTGCGCGACAAAGCGCCTGAGTTTCTTGACACATCGCCCTCGGCAACGGTTCCAGCTCTGCAATATGGCGATGGCGAGGTCATTGACGAAAGCCTGGACATTATGTTGTGGGCCTTGTCGCGAAACGATCCTGAAAACTGGCTTAAACCTGAAACCGGTTCGCTTGACGAGATGTTGGCCTTGATTGAACTTGCCGACGGTGATTTTAAGGCAAGCCTTGATCGTTACAAATACCCGACACGATATTACGGCGTTGATGGCCTGATGGAACGTACCAATGCCGTTGTGTTTTTAAATGATCTAAACCGGCGTCTTGCCGCCTCACCCTTTCTCTCTGGCAAGCGCTGCGCCTTGGCCGACATGGCGATTGCCCCGTTTGTGCGGCAGTTCGCCAATGTCGATAGGCCGTGGTTTGGCCAAGAACCCTGGCCGCATCTTTTGCGTTGGTTAGAAACGTTTCTTGCCTCTGACCTGTTTGCGGGCATTATGGCAAAATACCCCAAATGGGCGGCGGGCGATCCGATTACAAAGTTTCCGGCCCTGGCTGAACAATCCCAGCCTTTATCGGTTGCACAAGGGTGATCGCCTGGTGTTGTCATGATTAAGATCACTGATACGCTTTTTCTCGATGAAGACGAACTGGTGGAAACCTTTATTCGCGCCGGCGGCCCGGGCGGGCAAAATGTCAACAAGGTTTCAAGCGCCGTTCAACTGAGGTTCGACGTCCGAAATTCAGCCTCCCTTCCCGCCGAAATCCGGCGCCGCCTGGAACCGATTGCCGGATCGAAGTTGACCAAGGATGGCATCATCGTTATTAGCGCCAGCCGCCACCGCACTCAGGAAGCCAACCGCCGCGATGCACGCGATCGGTTGGTGGACATGATCCGCGAGGCAGCATTTAAACCCAAACATCGCATCCCCACCCGCCCCAGCAAGGGCGTTAAAAAACGTCGGCTAGATACCAAGGCAAAACGTGGTGGGGTTAAGCGTCTGCGCGGCGGCAAGATCAACCTGGATGAGTGAGACACAAAAAACCCGGGGGAATTTCTTCCTCCGGGTATTTTGAATGTCGCGTGATCGATTATGGGACGATTGTCCGCATAATCGCTGCAGCTTGCTAGTAGCGGTACGGTGCGCCGGCCTTGTTCATGACAGCGGCGTATTCTTTGAGAATTTTCACGACCTTGGCACTTCTCGGGCTCTTGGCGGCAATTGTTTCCCAATATTCAGCGGCTTTTTTCTCGACTATTGCCCATTCTTCAATCGGAATGGTTGTCAATTCGAGCTTCGTTCCGCCAACTCTGAGCTTGGCTTCACCACCCCAATACCAATGCTGGCGATAGTAGTGCGATGAATCCATGCACAGTCTGAACAATTGTTGCAGGTGGGGCGGCACTTCATTCCAACGCTCGGAATTGGCGAAAAATGAGCCGATCCAGGCGCCGGTGATGTTGTTGGTGAGGAAGTATTTGGTCACATCCGCCCAACCAACTGTGTAATCTTCGGTAATGCCGGACCAGGCCATGCCGTCGAGTTCGCCGGTTTGAACAGCAACTTCGGCATCTTCATAAGGAATACTCACAGGAACTACGCCGAACTGGGTCAAGAACTTGCCCGCCGTCGGGAAGGTGTAGACCCGCAAACCTTTAAGGTCTTCCAAAGAGCGGATCGGCTTGGTGGTATTAAAGTGGCATGGATCCCACGAACCAGCACTCAGCCAGGTGACGTTTTCAACTTCACTATAAGCTTCTTCCCAAATTTCCTTCAGGCCATACTGGTTGAACAACACCGGCACATCGAGGCTGTAACGTGTAGCAAACGGAAAATATCCACCGAAGATGCCGACATCAACCGGAGCTGCCATCGAATCTTCATCGCTCTGCACCGCATCAATCGTTCCTTTTTGCATCGCCCGGAACAATTCGCCAGTCGGCACCAACTGGTCAGCCGTGAACAGTTTGATTTCCATCTCGCCATTGGCCACCTTGTTGAAAGCATCGATGGCTGGTTTGATAACATGTTCTGCCAGTGCAGGACCGGCATAAGTCTGGATGCGCCAGGTGATCTTGCTCTGGCCCAGAACGGCAGGAGCAGCAAGCGTTGTTGCCCCTACCGCAGCAGTGGTGGCTGCTCCGGCTTTTTTAAGAAAATCGCGTCTATTAGTCATTTTTTTCTCCCAATTTTTGGCGAACCGATCAGCATATGGATCGCCGGTTATGTGGCCCGTCAAACAGCTGAAGAGCCATGTTTTGCAGTTTTAGTTCGGTCTCAAATTTCAACTTCCCATTCGTTAATGTCAGCCTTAACCGCGCCTAGCGTGCATAATACCAATTTGGCAGCCACAGGGCTATTTCCGGGAAAACCATCACCAGGCCCAGAGCCAAAATCATCACACCGACAAAGGGTATGATTGACTGGTAAATGTCTTTAATAGTGATCTCGGGCGGTGCCATAGCCCGCATTAAAAACAGGTTATATCCAAATGGCGGTGTCATATAGGCGATTTGACAGGTGATCGTATACAACACGCCATACCACACCAGATCAAAGCCCAGCAGTTTGACCAGCGGCACATAGAGTGGTGCGACGATAACCAGCATCGCAGTGTCATCCAAAAACATGCCCATCAGCAGAAACGACAGCTGCATCAATATCAAGACCTGCCAGGGTGTCAGACCCAGGTCCGAAAGAAAAAACTTTTCAATGGCATTAACTGCACCAAGACCGTCAAACACGGCGCCAAACGCTAAGGCGGCCAGAATAATCCACATGAACATGGCTGAAATCGCCAAGGTCTTTTCGACCGTCGTATGCATGATCTTGAAACTCAGCCGATTGCGCACGCCAGCGGCAACTATCGATGCGACGGCGCCAACAGCTGCGCTTTCCACCAGGCTTGTTATGCCGCGGAAAAACAGGAAGGTCATGGAAAAGAAAATAAACAGCGGGATCAGACCAGCGCTGAGCAAGCGGAATTTTTCACCCCAGCTCACATTTCTTTCTTCCTTGGAAAGGGCGGGTCCGAGTTCAGGTTGAAATTTACACCGAATGGCGATGTAGAGAACAAACAGGCCGGCCATCATCAGGCCGGGAAAGACGCCTGCCAGCCATAATTTGGTAACCGGCTGGCGGGCGATCATGGCATAAAGCACCAGCACCACGCTGGGCGGCACCAGAATGCCGAGCGAGCTGCCTGCCTGAATGACCCCGGTGACCATGACTTTGTCATACCCCCGCCGCAGCAGTTCAGGCAAGGCGATGCTGGCGCCGATTGCCATGCCGGCAACGCTGAGCCCGTTCATGGCGGAAATCATCACCATCAAACCAATTGTGCCTATGGCAAGCCCACCATTAAGCGGGCCCATCCAGACATGAAACATTTTATAGAGGTCATCGGCAATTCCCGATTCCGATAACATATAGCCCATGAAAACGAACAGCGGCAGGGTCAACAGCGGATACCATTTATATAACTTCATGGCCGCACTGAAGGCCATTTCCGAGCCGCCATCGCCCCACAAGAAGAAGGCGGAAATAACCGCAACAAAGCCGATGGCACCAAATACCCGCTGGCCGGTGAGCAGCATCAACATCATCGATGAAAACATTAAAAGGGCGATTGCTTCATAACTCATGCCAGCGTCTCCCCCATGGCTTCAGCAATATTCCTGAAAAAGGCTGCGATTGCCTGAAGCAGCATGAGAAAAATACCAATGAGCATAATAATCTTGATGGGCGCCAGGTATGGCGACCAGGCGGAATTGCTCGATTCACCGTATTGCAGGGCATATTCCGTGCTGGAAAAAGCCCCGTAAAGCAAAAACAGGAGATAGATAATAAGCGCAACTACTGTGAAGGAATCGAAGATGGCTTTGGTTCTTGGCTCCCATCTGCCGTAGAACAGGTCCATACGCACATGCGACTGCATTTGCATCGAATAGGCGCCGCCGAGGAGGTAATAGGCTGCCATCGAAAATTGCGCCATTTCCAAGGTCCAAAGAGAGGGAAGAAAAAACGTCTTGGAAATCGAGGAATAAAATAAAATCCCCATCATCAGGAAAATCAGGTACATGGCAAACAGTCCGACCACCCGATTGAAGGCGTCTACAGATTTTACGTATTTTTTTATCACCTCAGGCATTTGTTCTTTCTCATTTATTGCCCCTCTTCCGTCGCCTTCAACTTCAATGCAGCAAGTGCCTCTTTTACATGCATTGACAATATCTTCGCCATTTTCTGCTGGTTAGCCTGAGTATCTATGAGGTTATTGCGTATTTCAAACATCGAATTCAACAGCCCCTTTGGAAGCGCGCTTTGCGCCAAAGTATGGGTAACGCCATCTTCGGGACCGTAAGGTGCATTGCGGCGGACAACATAATCCTTTTCCTGTTCCAGGCTGATCAGCAGTTCATCTGCAAAGCGCGAATCCGCATCGTGCAGAACGCCGATGTCGAGATGACGCTCCTTGCCCAGAAAAACCGGCGTGAACGAGTGAATTGTGATGAGAACCGGTGACAGTTTCAACTCAATTTGCCGATTAATTGCTGCGGATAATGTCTGACGAAACGGCACATAATACTGCTCGGCTCTCGCCAGGCGCTGGGCAACTGTAAGGCCGATGTTGCCGGGAACATCATAAATTTCACTCTTTGCCGGCATTGCGCTTTCTGCTTCGGGTGGCCGATTGCAATCATAGACCAGGCGTGAAACACATTGAGCAACAAGCGGGGCATTGAGCTGAGCCGACATCTCCTTTGCTACTGCCAGCGCCCCGGGGTCCCAAGCCACATGGCTTTGCAACACGTCGCTTGTCAACCCAAGATCGTTTAATTCCGGCGGTATGAAATTGGAGGCGTGTTCGCAAACAAGCAGAAAGCCGCCTTTGCCAGACGGGTTGATGACTTCCACCACCCCCTCCGGTGCGGCGCAATTTGCCGATGCGATGGCCGTCATAGCCAGTGAGCCTCCCTGCCCTTTTTGTTTGAACATATCTTTTCAGAACAATACAGACTGTCAAGTAAATTTCTACTGATTTCTCACCCCCCCATTCTTCTGTGGCGCAGGCTTCTCATTCATGCTTAGAATTAAGGCCTGAACTCAGGGATCTATGCCGATATTCACAGCGAGAATTTTAAACCATGGACACAGGGCCAAACCGCACGGTTGCCGAAAGGATTCGCAGCAAGTTTGAAAACCTGACCCGGGCGGAGCGGCAGCTTGCAAATGTTATGTTGGAAAATTATCCGGTTTCCGGGCTGGGCAGCATTACTGCCGTGGCAGAAGCGTCCGATGTTTCTACCCCCACTGTTGTGCGCATGGCCAAAAAACTTGGATACAATGGTTTTCCGGCATTGCAATTAGCGTTACGCACCGAGCTTGAAGCCACTATTTCCAACCCAATCGCCAAACATGACCGTTGGGCTGAAAATGCACCCGACACCCACATTCTCAATCGTTTTGCCGATGCCGTCACCGAGAATATGCGCCGGACACTGCGACAGCTTGACCCGCAAGATTTCAACGACGTTGCTGATTTGCTGTGCGACCAAAATCGCACGGTCCACGTTGTCGGTGGGCGTATCACGCGCTCGATGGCTGATTATTTTTTCACCCATATGCAGGTTATCCGCAACGGCATAACGCTGATTGCGGCAAACTCGAACACCTGGCCGCATTACGTCTTGAACATGCAGGCTGGGGATATCCTTATTGCTTTTGACATACGCCGGTATGAACACGACATTTTACGGCTGGCCGAAATGGCCAAATCAAAAGATGTCACCCTGATATTGTTCACTGATCAATGGGGATCACCGGCGGCTAAACACGCGACTTACAGCTTCCATACTCGGATCGAAGCACCTTCAGCCTGGGATTCCTCGGTCGTCACTCTCTTTATTATCGAAGCCCTGATTGCCGCAGTGCAAACAGCATCCTGGAGTGAAACCAAGGATAGAATGAAAATCCTCGAAGAGCTTTTTGATCAAACAAAACAGTTCA